>JAFZIX010000119.1 GCA_017554135.1 Bacteroidales bacterium
ATCCGTCATCCGCAAACGATGAATCTAACCCGACGTGAATACTTGGGTATCTATCTGATTGAAAAGCCATGGAACGACGTCACAAGGGCGTATAACGAAGAAATGCTGGAAAAGGCTGAAGCCATCCGCTGTATGCGTCAGACCGCTGTAATCAACGATGAATTCGGTTTTCTCGATCGGAACAAATTAAAGGAGGACGCTCTGGCTTTCTTTAAGAAGTATGCGAACAAGAAGGGAGACAAATATCTCTATGTCTATTCTCATTTCAAGAAGTTTGTGAAAGGAAAATGCACTTTTGGTGACCTCACAATCGAGCTTTGTAAGAAATTCAGTGAGTATCTTGAGACGGCCAGGCAACTGAAAAACGATATCCCACTCGGTAAAAACTCCGCGGCCAGTTACTGGAGCCATTTCCGGGCGATGCTGAAACAGGCTTATCTGGAAAAGTACCTCAAGGATAACCTGAACGATTATCTGGAGAGTCTGGATACGGAAGAAGTTCACAAGGAATTCCTCACCCAAGATGAATTGAAGCGGTTGGCCGAAACGCCCTGCAGGTTTGACGTGCTGAAACGTGCAGCCCTGCTTTCCTGCCTGACGGGACTCCGAATCAGCGATATTCTGGCTTTAACCTGGGATAATATCATGATGGCTCCGGATCTAGGATACTGCATCCGGCTAAGGACTATCAAGACCGGAACGGAAGCCCTGCTACCCATTAGCGATGAGGCCTTGGAGTTGTGTGGTCAACCCGGCCATGGGATTGTGTTTAAAGGGTTGACGCGCAGTATGACTCAGGCGCCGCTGAAAAGATGGGTTCTTGAAGCCGGTATCTACAAGCACATTACCTTCCATTGCTTCAGGCACACCTATGCGACCCTCCAGATAGCTGCTGGGACTGACATCTACACCGTATCGAAAATGCTCACACACAAGAATGTTGCGACTACCCAGATCTACGCTGACCTGGTCAGCCAAAAGAAACGGGATACAGTAGACCGAATCAAACTGAAGTAATTAGAGAAGCAGAGAGTATCCCCCGCCATCATCATTGATGCTGCGGGGGATAATTATCCTGAGTCTTACGTATTGCCAAAAGAGCAAAAAGCAGTAAATTAGCAGTCAGATAAATCGTAATTGATCAAATTGGTTCTATCCCTGATGACTGGTTTTGTCGGGGATTTTTCTTTTCCCTCTTGCAAATTCAAATTATGTTCGTAACTTTGCGAACAAATCGAATGAGATATGGCAGAGAATAAAGAATACTCGGTGAAGCAGGAGCTGCTGGCGAAGTTCGCCAGAGCGCTGGGGCATCCGGCCCGGATCGCCATCATGGAATTCCTGGCGGGGCAGCCCAACTGCTATTTCGGGGACATCCACGAGGAACTCCCCATTGCCAAGGCAACGGTCTCCCAGCACCTTACTGCGCTGAAAGAAGCCGGTCTGATACAGGGTGAGATTGAGACTCCGAAAGTCAAATACTGCATCAACAAGGATAATTGGACGCTGGCCAGCTTCCTGTTCAAGGAGTTCTTCGACCAGCCCATCAACAAGGGTTCAAACTGCGGCTGCTCCAAGTAGTGCGGCCGGGAGGATGTCTGCGGTGCAGTGCATCCTTTTCTTTTGGAATAGATGTTCGTAATATTACAAACATTAACGCTTAATTCATACAGAAAATGGAAATCAAAGTTATGGGAAGCGGCTGCGCGAACTGCAAGGCTCTCTATGGTACGATGAGCGAGGCGGCCAAAGGCCTCGGCATTCAGGATGAGGTCATTTACGACACCGACATCCAGCACGTCATCGATATGAACATCATGCGCCTACCCGCCGTGGTGATTGACGGCAAGGTGGTCTCGCAGGGCAAGAAGTATTCTGTCCACGAGGCGCAGGAACTGATCAAGAGCCAACTGCCCCGCCTGTAATCCGATGGAAACCTGGCTTCAAAGTCTGCTGGAGAGTACGACGGCTCCGCTGCTGGTGGCTATGCTGTTGGGGTTACTGACGGCCATCTCGCCCTGTCCGCTGGCGACGAACATCGCCGCCGTGAGCTACATCGGCAAGGATGTGGCCGACCGCAGGAGAGTATTTGCCAAAGGACTGATGTACACGCTGGGAAGGACGGTCTCCTATACGCTGCTGGGCGTGGTGCTCATCATGCTCCTTCAACGGGGGCAGAGCGCCTTCCACTTGCAGAAGTTCTTCTCCGGCACCGGCGAGAAGGTCATCGGCCCGCTGCTCATCGTCTTCGGCGTGTTCATGCTCTTTGCCGACAGGCTTACCCTCGGCAGTGCCAAGGGAGCCGGAGAACGGGAGGAGAAGCTGGCCAAGGGCGGCCTCTGGGGCTCGTTCCTGCTGGGCGTCCTCTTCGCCCTGGCTTTCTGCCCGTCCAGCGCGGTGTTCTATTTCGGGATGCTGATTCCGATGTCTGCGGCTTCCGCTACGGGAGTGGTCTATCCGGCCGTGTTTGCCCTTGCGACGGCGCTGCCCGTGCTGGTTGTAGCCTGGCTCATCGCCTTCAGTATCGGCAAGGTCGGGAACTTCTACGGGAAGATGAAGACCGTGCAGAAGTGGGTGTCCTGGATTGCGGGCGGCATATTCATCGCCGTGGGTATGTATTATTGTATCACCGTTTTAATCTAAGTCAATATGTTACAAAGATTTGCCGACTGGCTTGTCTTCGGGGTGCTCGGGCTTGACAAAGCCTCCAAGTGGGGCGATGCGCTGGACTTCTTCATCTACGACAGCATTAAGATCCTGATTCTTCTCTTCGTCATCAGCGCCATTATGGGCGTCATCAACGCCTACTTCCCGGTGAGCAAGCTCAAGAGCTACCTCCAGACACATAAGCTCTACGGCCTGCAGTACCTGCTGGCTTCGGTATTCGGGGCGGTGACGCCGTTCTGCTCCTGCTCCAGCATTCCGCTCTTCATTGGCTTCGTGAAGGGAGGCATACCGCTGGGCGTGACCTTCTCCTTCCTCATTACCTCGCCGCTGGTGAACGAGGTGGCCGTGGCCATGTTCCTCGGAGCCTTCGGCGTGAAGATCACCCTTATCTACGTAGTGAGCGGCATCCTGCTGGGAATGGTGGGCGGCTGGATACTGGGCCGGATGAAGCTGGAGCCGCTCCTTTCCGACTGGGTGAAGAACATCCAGAAGCAGAGCGAGACGCAGGCCGATCAATGGGCCGAAGAGCGTCTTTCCTTCTGGAAACGACTTCCCGGCATCCTCAAGGACTCCTGGGGTATCGTGAAGGGGGTGCTGGTGTATGTCCTCATCGGTATCGGCATCGGGGCCGCCATGCACGGCTTCGTGCCGGAGGGCTTCTTCGAGCAGTATATGGGAAAGGACAACTTCTTCGCCGTTCCCATCGCTACCATCCTGGCCGTGCCGATGTATGCCAATGCCGCCGGCATCGTGCCCGTGGTGGAAGTGTTCGTGGCCAAGGGCATCCCCATCGGAACCGCCATCGCCTTCATGATGGGCGTGGTGGGGCTTTCCATCCCTGAGGCCACCCTCCTGAAGAAAGTGATGACCTGGAAGCTGGTGGGCATCTTCTTCGGCGTTGTCACCCTGTGCATCATCGTATCCGGTTATCTGTTCAATATAATACTCTGATTATGAAACGCATCCTTTGCATTATCGTGAGCCTTGTCGCCATCATTTCCTGCGGCAACGGCAATAACAAGAAAGCCGCCGCCGTGGCTGATGAAAACCTCCGCGAGAACCGCGTGGAAGTGCTGGTATTTTACGGAGCCCAGCGCTGCGCCACCTGCCGGGCCATTGAAGCACAGTCCAAGGAATTGGTGGAGAGCGCCTTTGCCGAAGACCTTGCCGACGGCCTTCTGGTGTACCGCACTGTGGATATGACCACCCCGGAAGGTGAAGCCCTGGCCGACCATTATGAGGTAGCCAGTTCCTCGCTCCTGCTGGTCCAGCACTTGGGCGACAAGGAGACCGTGAACAACCTCACCCGCTTTGCCTTCTCTACGGCCAGAAGCAAGCCGGAAGAGTTCAAGGAAGGTCTCCGGAAGGAAGTCCGGGACCTCCTGAACGTCACCCCGCCGGAGGCTTGCTGTGAGATAAGCTTGGATGAGTAGCTGGTATTCGGATTTATCGAATACAGTTAGCCCGATACTCAACTACCATATAATCACCGACCCTCACATTGTGAAGGTCGGTCTTTTTATTCTCCATCAATCAAAGCCATATTGAAAAGCGACATTACTGTGATTGCAAATATGACAACCTATTTGATATCATATTCATTCA
>JAFZIX010000120.1 GCA_017554135.1 Bacteroidales bacterium
ACCTCGGCAAGGGCGGCGACGGCACCACCCTTGTCTCCGATGGCGAGCTCCTCACGGAACTCACGGCGAAACTCTTGAATCTCTAGGATTTCGTCATCCCCTACTTCCGCTACCGTCATTCGCCGACTTGATCGGCGAATCTCCCATCAGAACCTGTACCCGATACCGGCGAGACCGAGCGTAGCGGCGGAGCTGAGATTCAGCTCGATGAGGCCATAGACATGTTTTCCGCCCGCCCGGAAGCCGATCGGCGTGACGTAAGGCGTAATGGCCGGCTTCATCGGCGTCAACGGGAAGCCGAGGCCCAACGCGGAATACCGCGCGCCCCAGTCCCGTCGGAACCATTTCAAGCGGAAATCCATCATGACGGCGAAAGATGGTCTGATCGTCTCCTTCCAGCTGGCAACCGGCCCGGACTTCCAATCCACGACCGGATGCGGCTTGCTGTCCTCCACAATCGTAAACTGACTGACGTGGACCCGCATGCAGGAATAATTGACGATGACATGCAGATCCCACAGTTCGTCCACGGCGACCGAATAGGCCAGATTGATCGAAGGAATCCAGATCTCATGAGCCGCCTGCCCCTTGTCCTCGTACTCCCAATACAGGCTGCTGTCCGGATTTCTCGGCCCAAACATGATAGCCCGCAGCGGCGGCACTCCGCTCGTAACCTCGATCGAGTGAATATGCTTCGGATTAAAATGCTGCACCTGCGCCCCCGCAGGCATCAGCATCCCCAGGAAAAAGACAAGAAGAAAGGAAAGAGTCCCGTTTCGCATCGGAATAATCAGAAATTGAACGCCAGGGACAGGAAGAAGCGATCCAAAGCGTAATAGGTCTTCGTCTGCCCGTGACTCGTCCGCTCCAATTGCTTGATCGGCAGATACTCATAGCCCAGACGGACGGCGAAACGGCCAAAATCGACACCGGCTGCAGCATTCACAAACATTCCCCCCGTCTCC
Source organism: Bacteroidales bacterium (assembly GCA_017554135.1). Lineage (GTDB taxonomy): Bacteria > Bacteroidota > Bacteroidia > Bacteroidales > UBA932 > Cryptobacteroides. The sequence goes on from JAFZIX010000120.1 coordinate 966, forward strand.
AGCCGCGACGTCGTGCAGAAGCTATATCCCGTACGACCTTCAACGAAGGGGCTGACCGCCGCATCCTTGATGTTGTATTTCGCATCCACGAAAAGTGATGCAAAGCCAGTCTCTTCAGACAGCCAGAAAGCATATCCGAGACCGGCACCCAGGAAGAGTCCGTTCCCCAGCCGGCCGCCATGAACCGTCGAAAGCTGAATCAGTTCGCCGGGCTGCTCAAAGCCGCTCTGTAACCTGCCGTTGAACACGGAACCCTCCAGCTCGACCGAGCCCCGATAGCCTTTCTTGAAGGATCGGTTCACTTGTCCCGAAGCCGTAAAACTCGAAAGAAGAAGCGCGAGAATCAATCCCGCAAAGATTTGGTTTTTCATTTCCTGAACAATAATATACTAACTAATCTCAAAGTTAGTTATTATTTGAAACAAACACAAGGGAAAGGAGAACGTGAGAGCACGGATGCTAACGGTACTCTATCGTGCGACGGATCGTGTAAGAGCCATTCGGCGTTTTGACTTTAATATTCAACGCGTTCCCAAAAGCGTCCAGCTCCGAATACGTATTCTCCGCGCAAACGGATAAAGCACCGTCACGATCAAAGGTGAAGGTATATCTCGGGAAACCGTTCTCGTCGTAGAGGAACTCTTCCAATTCGTATTTCCCGGCAAATTCTTTTACACATATCGGAGATTCTCCGTCAAAAGCGCGCATTTTGGTGTATCGACCTGCCTCGTCCCAGGCCAGTTCAATCCTCTTATCCCCGTTCTTCTCGATAACGGAATCCAAGCTTTGCCATTTGTCGGGGTACTCAAAACGCGCAAAAGATGAGACAATGGACTGGAAAGCCACGCACCGCAAATCACTGTCAGTTCCGACCTCAACTCCGTTAACTGCATAATACTTGACGAGATGATAATCTCCGAATTCAACACGCTCCACGCTGGTAAAGAAGTCGTTGTCTGAAACAATCTGATCTGTTACAGCAGCAACCTCACCTTTCAACAACAACTGATCATGCATGGAGATGGCAGGCTGATTCACATACAAATCGGAGCGGCCACCCATAAAGCCATTTTGGTCGCAAGAAACTGCGAGGCTGATGATTAATAAAAAGAGAATGAATCTATGCATATTTATGACTTACTATTCTCTCTATTTCGCGAAAACCCGTTTATTTGCAAAAATAGGAAGGTATAGGGCAAGAGCAAGTATCGAGAAAAAGAGGCCTGAGATAGTTCCCACGGCAAAAGCAAACCAAAACACCTCTCCCGGACCATCAAACAAGAACGGAATCAAGCCCAACACCGTGGAAAGGATAGTCAGCGAGATGGGGCAGATTTTGCGGGAGAAGGCACGGAGATACGAGCCATTGGCACGCCACTCTGAGACCAGATATATTCCAGCATTGACCGTGATACCCGAAAGCATGACAAAAGCGGCAAAGCCACCTTTGTCGAAGGTGAAATCACTCACACCAAAGGCCAGGAACAGGCCCACGAACGACAACGGGATCATCAGGATAATCGCAAGCGGAAGCCGCAAGGAATTAAAGTACACGGCACAGATCACGAAGATGATCGCGATTACCAGCAGAATCAACCAGGCGTATTTCTCTTTATGGTCATAATACCATCCGCCTCGTTCGTCGCTAGCCCGGAAACCCAGCGGCAGCACGTTGCCGTTCATCCAATCCACAGCATCTTTCAGCACCTTGTTAGCCAACTGGTATGACCCAATGAAGTTAAAACGAACTGTAATCTGATACGACTGGTTCTCCTTCTGAATCGGCAATCCCGTGCGGCTCTTGGTAATACTCCCTATTTCCGAGAGCTTCATTTTTCGCTCCCCGTCCACAGCCACCGCCGTGTTGTCCACGTGCCAAAGATCCAGCACATCCTTGTCCGAAGAAACAAGACGCACGTTCACGTATTCTCCGTCATATGGGAGACGTAACACGGAGGCATCATAGAGAGGAGATTGCAGGGCAGCATAATACATATACGGATTGATGCCTCGTCCGCTCAACGCCTCATAGTCATAACGCAGATTGAACTCCGTGCGAGGTCTGTCATTCCATCCTGCGCCCCAGATCTCCGGTTCCGACACGCGGCGGTTTTCCGACAGGTGTTCAATCAAGCGTTCGCCATATGCATTAAGTTCATCAGCGTTGTAGCCACTCAGGGTGATGCTATACGAACGCGAATCCGAGACAATGTTATTGTTAAAATAGCTGTCATCAATGCCGGACACACTCCAGTTCGCCCCACCGAAGTTCGTAGCCATTGCTATCACATCCCCTTTGATGCGAGACGGCAACCAGGACCCTTCGAATTCCGGCTTAAACGACACCGTGATTGTTCCATTGTCGTACCTGGTAATACGGGTCTCGAACACATCGATCTCGTCAAAATGAGCCAGGTAGTTCTCCATGCTTCGCATCACCTCATCTAATTGCTGCACGGTGCAGCCTTCGGGCATCCCGGCTCGCACATAGAGTTGTGGCCGGGCGGGTTCGCGATAGAAATCAGAACGAGCCATCGCTTTGTTAAACAACCCGAAGGATGAGCTCAGAATCTTGTCCACCGTACTCTTATTGTCGGCATACGGTCGCCAACCCACAATCTTATTCAGCACAACTTCAAATCGTCTCGGTTCCTGCCCTTCCTCACCGAACTTCGTCGGCAACAGGCACGTTGGGATGCCGAACATCATAACCAACGCCACCCAGTACACCCAGCGGTGCCGTACGCCCCAACTGATATAGCGCCCGTATGCGGCACGGCGCCGCGCCTGACGCCGTTTTCGTCTGGGCTTCGCCTCCCGCACCGCCACCGGGAAATAATCCAGCAGCGCCGGCACGAACAGATATGCCACCATCAACGACACACTCAGGTTGATTACGATTACCCAGGTAAAGTCCGTCAAGTTTGCTTTCTCTTGTTCCGGCATAAGCAGAATGACCAGCAGTGCCGCCACCGTAGTCAACACCGCACAGAGCAGCGAAGGGAACACCTTCCTGTCCCTGCAGCGAGCATAATGATCAATCATCACGATGCTGTTGTCAATGATGATTCCCAACGAAACAGTCACCCCGGCGAGGGTATAGATATGAATCTGCAGGCCCAGGAAGTAATACAGTGCCACTGAAATCAACAGGTTCACCGCAAGTGTAACGGCGATGACCAGCATGTAACGCCACGACCGCGCCATCACAAACACAAAGGCCAGCAGAATCAGCAGACACAACACCGTGCGGAAATAAATTTTGTCCAACTCTTCGGCAATATACTCGGAGTAATCGTAACTCACCGAGATGCCAATTTCCTTCGGGAAACCGGATTCCAGTTCTTTCACCCGATCTTTCACTGCCTGCACAACCCCAATGAGGTTGGCATCGGAGCTCACCTCCACCGACAGCGTCAGCACGTTCAGCCCGTTCACGCGGTAATACGAATTCGGCAGCGCTTCCTGGTAGCGCCACGAAGCTATCTCCTCCAGCCTCACCACCCGCTCTCCGACCCGCTTTACGGGAATAGAGGCAAAGTCTGCGTCTCCAGCATGACGCTGATTGCGCAGTCTTACCCCCAACGCCTGCCCGTCCGCCTGTGTCACACCCACGATTTCCTCCGCATAGTAGTCCGATATGGCTGTTCGGATCTCCGTCGCCGTGATTCCCAAGGCCTCACAGCGAGGCGCGTCAAAGGTAATCACCCATTCGAAAGGTGTCTGCCCGTAGAATTCCACACTGCTAACGCCCTCCACCGTGGACAGCGGATAAAGCAACTCCCGCTCCACGAATGCCGCAATCTCCTGCGAAGGCAGGGCACTACGGATGCTGTAGCTGATGGCGGTCTGAGTTTTCTCGCCGCGAGAATTGAGCGAAATCGACGGATAGGTACAGCCCTCCGGCAGTTTCGAATAGATATTGCGGATCTGCGAGGCCACCTCGAAGCGCACAGCCTCCAGGTCAGCGCGCCGACTTACCGTCATCGAAATGGATCCGTTGCCATCTCGCGACACGCTGCTCACACCCGAACAAGCGCGGATCGTTGAAAGCACACCCTCCAGCGGCGCTGTCACCTCCGCTTCCACGATACGCGCCGAAGCGCCAGGATACTGACAGCTCACTGAGATGTTCCGCGTAGCGGTCGTTGGGTTATACTGCACCTTCAGATGCGGGAAGCAGGCGATGCCCACCACGGCCGCCACCGCCATCAGCAGCAGGACCGAGAAAGACGATATGCGCCTGTGCTCCACCATCAGCTGCGCCGCTTCCTATAGATGGCTGCATAGACCGTGGGCACGTAGAAGAGACTCACGAGCGTGCCCACCATCATCCCGGCGATAACCACCAGGGCCATCGGGTACTGCAGATCGGATCCCATGTCACCACGCGACAGGAATGGTGCCACAGCCAGAATGGTAGTCAGAGAGGTCATCAGAATGGCTTTGAGGCGCCGGTGGCCCGCCTCGTGGACGGCCGTTTCTATCTCCATTCCGTCGCGTACCAGGCGGTTGATGGTGTCGATCTTGAGAATCGAATCGTTGATCACGATACCCGTAATCACCACGAGGCCGATCAGAGACATGATATTGATGCTGCCCCCCAACAGCCACAGCGCTCCCAGCGAGATGGAGATGTCGATCACCACTTCCGACAGGATAATGAAGGGTTGCAGCAACGACTCGAACTGCGACGCAAGAATCAGGAACAACAGGGCCAAGGCCACCAGCAGCACCAACAGCATCCCCCGAATCATCTCCCGATTCGTGAACCAAGCGCCAGTGAATGTCGCGTCAAAGCCGCCCGTACGGCGCAAGGCACCTCGGACGGCCGCCATAGCCGCAGGGACATCCTGTGCCGGGATGTTCAGCTCCAGGGGATAATAGCTGCCGTCATTACCCGAAACCAACGTCTTGAAATCCTGCTCGAAGCTCTGCCGCATCAATGCCGACGCAGGGATGTCAACCGTCCGCGACGGATCGGCGGCATCCGGCACGCTTACGCAGGCACTGGCGAGGAGCTGAGCAAGTTCCTCCGTGTCCGTGCCCAGCACCACCGGCACCGATCGCGCGCCCTGGACGATTTCGAACAGGACATTGCCATTCAGCGCATTGCGCAGCACGTTCGTCAAATCGCTAAAACTCACGCCATAAAGCGCCATCCGCTCGGGATCAGAAACATACAGGACGTCTTGTTGCAAGGGGATATCGTCAATCTGCACCCCCGGCAGAGAGGCCCGCACCTCTGAGAGCGCCGCCCGGACACCCGCTACGGAAAGGCTTCCACCACCGTCGGTCGGGCGCAAGCGGGCAAGCAGCTGCGGCTCCCGCTCCGCGAAAACCATCTCGAAGATGTTGCCGGATGTTCCCCACGCCTGGATGGCCGCGGGCCAGCGCTCCCGCACCAGGGCGGACAAATGTCCCCGCACAGCCTCCAACTCCCGCGCCGAGCCGCAACTGACATACAACGACGCCTCGCTCATTGATTGATCCTCACTGTGTCCCAGCACGAACTGTGGCACCCCTACCAGGGCGGTGGTACTCACCTCGTCATTCCCTTCTTGACCGGGAATCTCCGTGTACGACGAGAACGCCTCCTCCAGCATAATGATCCGCGCCTTGTTCTCTTCCAGGCTTATGTGCTCATTCCAATCCAGATGAAGAATAGCATCCGTGTAAGTAATCGGCGGAAGCTTTTCCTTTTTCATCCCCGTCACACATACCACGGCCAGCACGGCACATACTAGCGGTAGCACCCAGGCAATCCAGCGGTGGCCCAAGCACCAACTCACCGTCCGATCATACCATCGCATTGCTCCATCCAGACGGATCCTCTGCAGAAATGCATTGGGTCGGAAGGACGGGAGATTCTTATAAATCGCCCAATAATAGACAGGAAGCACAATCACAGTCACGACAAAGGAGACCAGCAGGACTGTGGTTACGGCGATAGCCTGATCATAGAAAAGCTGCCCAGCCAGGCCGTTCAAGAAAAACAGCGGGATGAACACCGCGCAAGTCGTCAGCACCGACGAAAGCATCGCCCCGCGCACTTCCTTCGTACCATCCACCACGGCGCAGCGCAACACCTCGCCACGCTGCCAACGAGCGGTAATATTGTCCGTCAGCACGATGGTGTTGTCCACCATCATGCCCACACCCAGCAGCAAGCCGGACAGGGAGATAATATTGATCGACAGCCCAATGGCATAGAAAACGAAAAACGACGCCACCAGCGATACCGGAATCGTCAACGCCACCAGTAGCGGTGAGCGGAAGTCCTTCATGAAGAAGAAGATAACCACGATATCCAACAGAATCGCCAGGATGATATTCAGCAGCAGGTTGCGGATGGAATAATCCAGCAGTTCCGTCTGGTCGCGCGTCAGCGTGAAACGCATCTGCGGATAATCCTGCTCAAAGGCTCTCAACTGCTCCGCGATCCCCTTGCGGAGTGCCGCCATTCGGGCCTCGCTCTGCTTGATTACGGCCAGCGTCACGGCATCCTGCCCGTTGCTACGGACCAAACCCGTTCGGGGCGCCTCGCGCTCCGTCACGGTCGCCACGTCCTTTACCTGGAGCGTGCGCTCCCCCACCTTCAACCACACGTCAGCGATATCCTCACGCGACGCAGCAAAAGAGCGAAAACGGACATTGTAGTGATACTCCCCGTCACGGATCGTGAGATTCGACAGGGACACGTTGGCAGACAAGACCGCCCGTTCGAACGCAGCCATCGTCAGGCCCAGCCGTGCAAGCGCCTCGGAATCCGGAATCACCAGTATCTCGCGTTCCGCCGCCCCACTCAGGTCCACCATCGCCACCTCAGGCAACTGCTCGATGCGTTTCGCAATCACGTCGCCTGCAAACTCGCTCATCCGAAGAAAATCCCCATCCCCGTCGCGCAGCGTAATATTGACATAGAAAGCCGGGATGTCCGTGGCGGCTGCCTTGAACACCTTCGGCCGGTCGATGCGCGGAAGAGACCCCATCGCACGATCAATCTTCTCGTTGACTTCGATGTAGTAATAATCGATGTCGCTCCCCTCCTCGAAGGAAAGCGTCATCGTGGCGCTGCCGTCGCGCGCTTCGCTGCGGATATCCTTGAGATGCGCGATCTGCACCAGGCTCTGCCGCAGAGGATTCACCACGGCGGCGTCCAGCTCACGCGCCGACAGGTCCGGCGCCGATACCTGCACGGTCACGTACGGGATATCCACATCCGGGATCAGCGATACGGGCAGCCGTCCGATACCCACGAACCCCAGCACCACGAAAACCAGCAGGATCATCGTGACGGAGACGGGGCGGTCCAGGAGCTTGTTCAGCATGGCATTATTCTTCCTTCAGGACAACGTGCGATCCATCCGCGAGGTTCAGGTTACCAGACACGATCACGCGGTCGCCCTCCGACAGGGTCGCACCGCGGTCTGTGTTGGCTGTGACAGCGTAGGAATCGCTGTTGGCACTCAGCGTATGGACGTACACCCACTCGGCCAGATTCCCCTCGCCATAGCGGAACAGCACCTCCAATCCGTCGCGGATCACCACGGCGCTCTTGGGCACTACCAGCTGCGACGGCAGATCCTTGTCTACCACCACGCGGACATTCATTCCGTCCAGAAGCCCGGCCCCGCCGGGAATCGTAGCCGTAACGGCAATCTGGCCGTTTCGATCCACGGTGGGATTGATGCTTTTGATGCGTCCGGAGAAACTCCGTTCCTGTCCGAAAGGCGTCACGCGCACGCGCTGCTCCCGTTCCAGAAAAGCGTATTCTGACTCAAGTGCAGAGAAGGTCACATCCAGTGTCCCGTCAGCTATCAGCGTGCAAAACGGGTCAGCCCCCGTGCGATCCCACTGCTTCAGTTGCAGATCGGCCACCCGACCCGAAAAGGGAGCACACAAAACCGTACCCGCCAGTGCCCGCTGCGCCTTATCGTATGTATTACAGGCAGCGCTGTAACCGGAACGAATTCCAGCCCGATCCCTTACCTCAGCAGGCACCGAAGCCGAATCGGCGACTGCGTAACCCAGTCCAGCCAACACATCCAGATATTCCAGTCGCGTGCGCTCCCGCTCGATCCTGGCGTTCTCCAATGCGGAGCGCTGTTCGCTGTCGTCCAGCCGCGCCAGCACGGTCCCTTTCGATACGGACATACCATTCTGTACGCCCACAAAGACAATCTGCCCGCTCTCCCGGAAATATAGCGAGCTCCGCTGCGATGCTACCAATTTTCCGTTCGCAACCAGCTGCATCGGGAAGCTCTGGCGCTTGAGCGTGATGACTTCCACTTCATTGAGTTCCGGTGCATAGGTGAGCTTGGAGGCGTCTTTCGGGTCCGATGCGTTCGGCCCTTTGCAGCCTGGCAACAAAAGAATTGTCGCCAGCAGGATTGGATATATCTTATTCGTTCTCATATCAGTTCGTCATTTCCTCGTAATTGACTGTCAAGTCTTCTCCCGAGAGAAAGTCATAGAGTGTTAGTTTGCGCAACGTATAGTAATAATTCCAGAAGCTGGAGATGTCGCGGATGTACTTCTGGGTGGCATTGTCACTCTCTGTTCGAGCAGTGTTCAAATCCGTCACACTGGCTTTACCGCTACGGAAGCGCTCCATTACCAGTGCATAGCGCTCCTGCGCGATGGCGGCGGCACGACGCGACACGTCGCACAGCTGCCGCTGGTTATTAAACTGCCCCACCGCCGTGTACAAACTGATGCGCTTGTCATTCTCCGCCTGCTCCACCTGCGCTTTCACCACCTCCGCGGACGCCTCTGCCTTTTTCACGCGTCCCTTGCCCTCGCCCCAATCCAGGATTGGCACAGTAAACGTCAAGCCCACCACCTCCTGGTTCAACAGATCGCGGTACACTCCCTGCAATTCCGGCGCCGTCTTCGACAGGCCAAAACGGGCATTGAGCTGCATCGTAATGCCGCGCGAGGCCTTGGCTTTAGCAATAGCCGACTCAGCATTCAGCAGATTGATGGCATTGTCGAGCGGGAAAGAGGCATTCTTCGAAGCCTTGTCCAGAACAAGACCGTAATCCATCATCACGGCCGGGAGCTCCTCCTCAAGCACCGGATCCACCTCGCGCGTCTCGTTCAGGCCCAACAGCGAATTCAACATCAGACGCGCTTCGCGCAGCGCTACGTGGTTCTCGTTTACCGCAATGCTGTCCGAAAGCTGACGCAATTCCAGCTGGAGATATTCATCGCGCGTTACACTGCCCAGCGACAACCGCTCCCGGGCAATGCGAAGCATCTGTGTGGTGTTGTCGTAGTTGGTCTGCGACACGTCGTAAAGCTTCTGCGCCTCCATCACCCCAAAGAAACGATCCACCGCCTTCAAAGTGACATCTTCCATCGACTCCAAATAGGTCCGCTTTGCCCGCTCGTACTCCTTCGGAGAGATGAGTTTGTCCCACTTGAATTGGTTGTAGGCGAAGAGTGGCTGGCTGTAGGACAACGTAACCGGCTGGGCGTACCAGGTCTTCCCGCCCGAGGCAAACTGATCGATGCGGGTGAGGTCGGTGTAAAGCGACAGCGTGCCGCCCGTGAATGGCAGATTCTGCCGCACCCGCAGCCCCAGGCTGTTCTCCATATTGTAGTTGGACGTATACACCATCTCGCCCGTCTCATAGCTCTGAAGCAGGCGCAGCGATCGGTCGAAACTGCCCAACGTGCCGTATAGCGACAGGGACGGCAGTCGGCTCGCCTGGTACGCTCGCCACGCCCAGTAGTCCGAGACAAACGCGGCCTTCGCCTGCAAAGCCGGGACTGACTGTTCCCGCGCCGTTGCAATGACCTCCTCGAGGGACATCGGCTGTGCTTGCACACGCTGCCACCTCCCATAAACCAGAGAAACAGAGAGTCCGATGATCAGGAATAACTTATTATTCATTGGTCGTTAAAAGATCTATCGCAATTTACTAAAAAAACAGCTATTGTGCCATGTTCTTCAAAGAATCCAGTGAAGATAACGTCTCTTTCCGCAACCGCACCATTCCGGCATGACGTTCATTTACCGGCATGGCTGCAATTCGCTGAGCCGTCTGCAAGGCCTCCTGATTCCGACCCGTGCGGATTTGCAGCCGCATCAGGCGAACAAGTGGATACAGACGTGACGGCACCATATAATGCGCTTTCTCATAAAACGCTTCTGCCCGGGCATTCTCTCCGAGCGCTTCCGCATTCTTCCCCATGATGATCTCGAACATTGGATCGCAGCTCATCCGTGCGCCCCGTTCCAGCAGCGCCGTGCTCTCTTCATACCGTCCCGCCTGATGCAGCGCGTATCCCTGTGCATATACTGCCCGGAAATCCTCCCGCTCCGTCATTCCCGATCTCAGTGCTGTCATTCCCGGCTCCTGTTTCGTCATTCCCGGCTCGACCGGGAATCTCATCATCCCCCCCACCAACAACACCGCCGCAGCCACGGGCAGGATTCCCACCCGCCACGAACGCACCTGCAAGATTCCGGCAACCATGGCAACCACTAGGAACCCTGCTCCCAAGATCCGCAACTGCGGGACCGAAAGCGGATACGAAGCACAGGCAAACACCGCCCACGCCGTCAGTCCGGCCGAGAAAGGGCTCCGGGCCTTACTCAATACAACAATGGATGCTACCATCAACAGCACCGACAACAGCACTCCAGGCACGCCATACTCCATCCCGATTCCCAGGAACTCATTGAAAGCATACTCCGGACATCCGGCCACCCGCACCACGGCAGGAGACGTCGTCTCCAGATGTTCCCGGAAGAAAGCCTCCTGTGCTTCCCCGTAGGCCCAAGGGCCCATCCCCGGCCCAGCACCTATCCAGGGACGAGCCGCAATTGCCCGAAACTCCATCCGCCAGATATGCAAGCGCCCTAACGCCGATTCTTTCTTAAGCAGAAACATACCGGCCAGCAGAGCTAACACCCCGATGCTCCCCATCGGGATCATCCACCGGTGTTTTCGGGTCCATTCCCGCACTTGCGGCATCCGAAGAGCTTCGATAGCGAGAGCGACCGCAAGGGCCAGCCATCCCGCCCGACTCATAGAGGCAGGCAGCACCAACATCCCCATTCCGAGCGTCACCCACGCCAGCACCCTCATCCCCCGCTTTAAGTTCGTCATTCCCGGCACTCGCGCCGTCATTCCCTGCTCGACCGGGAATCTCATCAGCCACCCTACTGCCACCGCCATCGCACAAGCTATGAACCCACCGAACGGGCCAGGATTGTTGAAATGCCCCGTCAACGCAAATAGCGGGTGATGGGACACCCGCCAGCCAAGCACTTGCATCAACCCATACCCGGCTTCCACTATGCCCCAGAAATAAACTGGAACGCACGCAACCACATTAACTATTCTACAAGGCTTCATTCAGAACCGTACCGCATTGAAATAACATCCAAATACATATCAAATGCAACTTCATTTCTTATATCTGGGAAATACAAGTGGCGAATTACCCCGTCATATATAAACAGAAAAGGAATTTTCAAGTCTTCAGCGCTTAGACCCAAAGACTCATTCGGCCCCAAGTAGAGCTCCATTTCTGTTGAAGGTGCCATCCGATAGTCAGCGCCTACGATAAGAACAGGGAGTCCTGTCTCCTGTATCTTCTGTGTTTTTTCCAGCACGAATGCATTGCATGTTTTACATCCGAGTGAAGAATGCCAGACAACAAGCACGGCTTTATCTGTCAGCCCACGCTCTCTCATTGCATTTCTCCATTCTTCCTTCCCAATTGGAAGTCCGTCCAAACTACATGAATAATAAACTTGTCCTATTGAATCGTCGGTGGTCGGCTCCTCCTGTAACGCTTTGTGCTCTTGCCTGATTTCTAATAGGCTCCATCCAGAAATAACGACCGCCAGCAGCAACAGCACAAACACGATTATTTTCTCTAATCTGCTCACGGTATGTATTTTATCAATATATAGTTTGATTCTTCACGAATCGGCGGTATCATGTCATAAGGAATAACCTGGCTTGCTATTTCCGGGGGCACCAGGAAGTATAAAGCATCTTCATAGACATATCCAGGGCTGAACATCACTCCCTCGCGTGTGCGTGCGAAGATTTTTACTTCATTTGTCGTTTTATCGTAGAGAATATTTACACCGCGACCCATAAACAGGACATTTGTGAACACAGATTGTGATGTTTCACTCACTGTTGAGAATGGCCCAGCCATGGCATTTGAGGCGACTTTCATTCTTTCAATCGATGTTCCGGTTTCGCTGGCATCGACCTTCTTGGGTTTAAAAGAGAAGCGACCTAGATTCCAAGCAAGGTATGGCGTCGACTCCTGGCCCTCTAGACGGAACACCTGTCCGGTAGCCCCGTCTATATAGAAAACACTGTCATCAAACACATAGAACGGACTTCCTGTTGTCTTATAACCGGCTCGACGGTTCTGCTCAGCTTTCGGGACTCCTTCTATATCGACAACATCGCAACTATTTGATTCCAAATAGTGAAGTGGAGTTCGACTATAACCGGAAAACAAATAATATCCGGAAGGAATGGATTTGAAATAGGTCAGTCCATTGACACGATGCGAGAAATCAAGTTTTCGAATTAACGGAAAACCGTCTGTCAGGGCATACGACAACACCTTACCTGTCGCTTCAAGGATATCAATACTATGCAACTCAGTATTATAATCCATATCCGTCAACATCACGTACTCTTCAGGGCCGCGACCATATTTTGATAATGTCCCACGCCATTTTCCATCCAGAGAGAATATTACTACTGCATTATTTGCCCGATCCTGGACCAGAAGCAGATTCTCGGCTACTAAATAAGAAGATAAACAGGAGACATTCAAAAAAGCCGAATCTTTTGCCTCCAGGGGTATCACTTCTATTTTATTAAAAACATCGGAGAGGGACACCTCCTGCACCTTTAACAAGTCAACGTCAACTTTATACATGGCAGCACGCTCCTTTCGTCCGCATCCCGACAGGAGCAAGATCAAAAGCGTAAACAAAGATCTGGCAGTGACTTGTATTACACGTGATCGCATCGTCAATTGTTGTTCAATAAGTAAACACTAAATGGACAATCGTCTGCCTGACGCCCCGTCCACTCACAATAATAATAAATGCATAGTCCCCATAAATACGAATCGTACGACATTTTATGACATAACCCATAATTCCCCGAATCGCAGGTAATCGTAGCCTCCCCTTGAGAAAGAGCTTCCACACTTGTGAGAGTATCTACTCCTTTCGGCTCAATACTCCTCTCAAGAACAACAATGGAGACTGCGAGAGCCATACACAGGGCTAAAGCAATAAACAATCCTTTCTTTTTCATTACTGTAATTATTTAAAAGTTAAACATCTATCTTCGTTTTACAATCCCTACCACAAACTCTTCCGGGACAAAACCCAGATAGCGGCTATCCCGCGAATCCACGATATGATCCCCCACGAAGAAATACCAGTTCTTCTTGAAGGTGTATTCGCTGAGCGGGTGCCCATCCAGCCACGCTTTGCTGTGGGACCATTCCGGCCTGGCGCCCGTCTCATAGCAGATAGACTTGGCATAAAGTTGAACTCCGACACTGTCAAGAGGCACCTTCATTCCCTTTTTCGGGACAACCAACGGGCCGAAATCTCGGATCGTCCATTGCCCGTGCAGCCCAGCGAACTGGCCCGCTTCAAGGCCCCGCCCGGTCAAAACAGAATCTGGTGTCATCCGAAGGAGTGCCTCCTGCTTCGCCGGGATTCCAACTGGATCGGCTCCCGTGCTGTAATAATGGCCATCCTTTGCTCCAACCGTATTCCCCGGCGCTCCCAGGCAACGCTTCGCGTAGACATAATTCACCTGGAATGTTACTGAGTGAGAATTCCCCCAGCCTTCCGGGCTGTTGAACACCGCAATGTCTCCTGCCCTGAGTCGCCGAAACCCCGGCAAGCGGACACAGCGCAGCGGTTCTCCCTCCTTGAAACTGAAGTTCGTATAGATCCGAGGGCCCATCAGGTATTTCCGCACCCACACGCTTTGCCCTTGTTCGAAAGTAGGCGTCATGGAAGTACCACGAATCACGAATCGGTCACAAATCAGTACCCGACGTCCGAAATGCAACGCCATCAGCCCAACAAAACATAAGCAAAACCAGATTACAATCGTGGCAAACCGGTCTGCTCGCTTAGAAGACATCAGATTTTTGGTCTTATTCCAATGCATCAATCCAACGCGTAAATTTTTATTCCGCTGAACGGTTCGTATGGGGGCAGGTCATCCCAATGAGCAGCCGCATGGCTTTCATCCGTCTCGAAATATAATACATACTTTCCGGCAGGCAGCCGAAGCGTGTCTTCCTGTCGGCGGTTCTTCAACGCCCCGCCGGCATGGGTTGAGCGATTGAATTCCAGTCGCCACAACACGTTCCCTGCAGCGTCTTCCAGGTGTCCGTTGTCGAACATAAATGCCGCCTGCCGTTTCAGGTCGTCCTCGACCTCCACCATCAAGTACAAATTCTCTTGATCCCACAGCAAACGAAACCAGCCCGAAAGATCCGCTTCATCCCGGAGCGCTCCCAGGATTACATGCGTCATCGGAATGCGTTCCTGTGTCTCCCAAGTCGCATCCACCATGCCATCAATAACTGGGGGCGCCGCCGTCTGATGTCCAGCCAGCGGAAAGTCTCCGAATTGCGACCATTCCAAGTACAATTTGGAGTTCACGCCGCTCCAGGCTATCTGTGAATCGCGGCTTCCTTCGTCATTGTCGAGCACACTCACATCCATACGCAACACCTCCTTGTCCGTCGGAAGCCCGTCAAAACCAAGGGTGCGCCACGGGATTGCAACCTCAAAGACGTAACTCGTTTCTGAAGGATCGTGCTGCGCGAAACGAACGCCCGTCGTGTCCGCATTGTTTCCCGTCACCAGTCTGGAATCCCAGACGAAGCGATACTGCCGGCACACGGTCCCCAAGTCGATGAAGAACTCAATCCCATCATTGAGATATGCCTCCACAAAGCCGGGAATCAATTCGAAGGAGGTTCCTTCGGCCTGCCCAACAATCCGCACCAGCGTCTCCTCCCGGAGGGTAAAACTGCGCGTCAGCTCTTGATAGTTGTCCGAAGCCAGCAACTCCGTAAGACAAGCGGGATCAGCTTCTGGTAACGGCGTCTCTGGAGACAAATGCACACGCACTTGTCGGCATGAGATCAACCCAACAAGTACAAAACACGACATTAAAATGTATCGACAATGGCGCCACATATTATTCTAAATTCCTGATCAGGAATACTTTTGACGCCATCGGGAACACCTTCCCAGATAAATGAAAATCCTTAACATCCTGTCCCGCTAAGGTATAATACATATAACCATCGGCTATAATGTCTACATAATCAGAGAGATTTACGTCATAGTCAATAACATTAATATTCTCTAAATCAGAGAAGTATGCCAAATAGTTTCTCAGTTGAGGCCGGGGGACAAGAAGACAAATTGTTTTCTCTCGGAACCGAGAAGACATGTCATATAAAAGCGCATTATGAGTTTCCACACACGCCCTGCAAGTATTAGGTGCAACCAACACGAACATGTCTCCGCCCCCTCTTTGAATTAGTCCACTCGTATCCAACATATCCTGTACATCTTGCGTAAGAATACTGGATCTTCGAACAAGTTCCGATTCCAGCACCGAGCAGGAATCTTTCTTATCCATTTCCTGGTTGTTGCTCTTCGACAATCTTAAGATGTAAAAACCTTCTGCTATATTTGTCACAAGCAGAAGTGCCACGAGGCTACTTAAGCCGAATCTTCGCCAAAACGTATCCGCCATCGTCTTCCGCCTTGCTATTGAATTCGTTATTGATAATCTTTCCCTGGAATAAATCTTCCATATTGTTTAGTCCTTCTATCGTGAAAAGCCCATACAGAATACCATCATGCAAGAAACGCAACGATCCAGCCATTGACACATCAACTAAATCAGATAAAGAGAACCATAGCCACTTGTTCCCGTTATACAACCCGTATTCAATTCTACCACGATCTTCGCCTTGATTTTTCAACATCAACTGTACGAACTTATACTCTTTACTTTCCGAATATCCGATTATGATACCATAATTGGAAGCAAACAGTATTTCTGCAGCTCGAAACGCGTCCCCAGCTGTATAGAAGGAGTCCTTAATCGAGTATCTCCCCAGATTAAATGACAAATAAGGAGCGACTTCCTCATTATAAAACTTATAGATGGTCGGAGAATAAGAATCCACAAAGACAACGCCCCCATCCACCGAAGGGGCAAACACATCATTGTCCAGAGTCAAAGCCAATACATTTGAATCCGATTCAAGAAAACCGGACTCCTTGTCCCCTTTCTCTCTTTGATATATTACACGGTATCCTTTTTTTGCCCCATATCCATAATAAGACAAAATACCGGAACTCGTTCTATAAGAGTGGAATCCTAAGTCCTTTTTGTAGTTTTCTAATAGTTTGCCATCTATTGAAAAAACAAGCTCTTGCTTTGGATCATCATACACATGAATATGATCCTCTAACACCTGAACATCACCAATTCTTATATATTCTCCAGGACCGTTTCCTCGTCGCCCAATCGCGTTTAAGAATTTCCCGTCCTTGGAATATCTATTTAGCTTTGCATTTTGTTTATCTGCAAGCAGGAAGCCTTCCGGCAATAAATACAAGTATACATTGTCTCCCAACAAATGCTGGTTATCCGTTTCAACCGGAATCAGTTCAACGGATGTAATTGCGTCAGCAAAGGGTTCGTATGACCTCTCCTCAATGAAATTGACAGTAGAAGCCAACATTTTCGAATTATGATGTGTCCTCTCTCGACATCCCCCCAGGAGGAGGCTAAGAAAAGACATGCCCAGCAACAAAACAATGCGTTTTTTCAATACCATATTTGTTTCCCTTTTTCGTAGGCAAAGATTCGTTCCCGCCTCTTATCACTATCCAAATCGCGCAGCAATAGCAGCGCCCCTTTCGGTACCCGGCGACATACAAGCACCGTATCCGACGCCTCCTGGGCGCCCAGCGACACCCAACCGTTTCGCCAGTAGAACAATTCGTAATGCTCGCCCGGGATGATGTAATTGCTCTCATCTTCCGGATACTTTGCTGTCAGCCGAATCGTCCTGCGCCACAGACTGGGCCGGAACAGTTTCAACCGTCCGTTGCGCTCCACCACAAGTGGCCAACAGAGCGCACTTCCGCGGCCATTCTCGCTAACAACCGGAAGGAAAGCGACGCCCCGCGCCACCGCCGTGAATTCCGCCCGTCGGCCACGCCAAGTCC
>JAFZIX010000121.1 GCA_017554135.1 Bacteroidales bacterium
CGTCGAAGGTCAGCAGCGGCTTCAGGCCCTTCGTGACGGGGTTGCCGGCGTTGCCTTCCTGGGTGATGACGAGTTTGCCGTCGGGGCCGAGGCTGAGCCAGACCCAGCCGGAACCGAAGAGGCCGGCGCCCTTGGCGGCGAATTCCTTCTGGAAGGCCTCGAAACTGCCGAACTGGGCGTCGATAAGTTCCGCGATAGGGCCTTCCGGCAGGTTGGGTGCGGGGGTGCCGTCCGGGAGTGCCGGTTTCGGCGCGCGGAACTGCAGAAAATACATATTATGATTGAGGATCTGCCCGGCGTTATTGAAGATGCCGCCTTCCGCCGTGCGCACTATCTCCTCGAGGGGCTTGCCTTCGAAGGAAGTGCCGGCGATGGCCGCGTTCAGGTTGTTGACGTATGTCTGGAGATGCTTTCCGTGGTGGAAGGCGAGAGTTTCGGCGCTGAGTGCGGGTGCAAGCGCATCGGGGGCATAGGGGAGGGTGATGAGTTCGAACATTTCTTTGAGTTTTGATTCAAGCAAATATAATCATTTTTGCGTATATTTGCGTGATGCAGAAAAACGTGGTTTATTCATTGTCCGTAGGGCGGAAAGTGGCGGCCGGGAAGGTCGGCACGCTGAAGGATAAGGCGGATGCCGGCGCGGAGCCTTCAATCCCGCGCTGGTATGCTCTCAGGGCATTCAGGAGGAAGGTTTTCAGCCTGAAGGAGGTCTTTGAATCAAAGGGATGGAAGACCTACATGGCGATGCGCAGCATCGATAAACCCGGCGGCAGCCAGGCCTTTGCAGAAGAGCAGATAATACCTAATTTGATCTTTGTCTGCTGCCCTGTAGATGAATTGAAGGCCTACAAAAACAAGCATCAGGATGAGTTCATGATTTACCGCGAAAGCAGCGGCCGCGAGCCTGATCCCATAGATGAAAAGGAGATGGAAAACTTCATGCGCATAGTGCTGATCAGCAACGGCAAAGACGTGATGCTGGTGGATATGCCCATGCCGAAGGAAGGGGAGCGCGTGCGGGTTGTAGATGGCATCTACAAGGGTGCTGAGGGCATTGTAAAACGCATCAAACGGGATCGCAAACTGCTGGTTGCGATCGAAGGAGTCGCCGTGGTGGCAATCTCTAATATTCCTCTCAGTTGTCTGGAGAAGATATAGCGTCTTTGAATTTTGGCCAGATACCTCTGACCAGCACTATTCCGCAACCCAGGACGAAGCCGAGGAAAGTCCAGATTATCAACTTCTTGGCCCGGCTGTTGGAAGCCTGGGTCGGCACTGTGACGGGCTGGATCACGGTAAGCACCGGAGTGTCGCGTTTAACCTGAATCTTGGCCTGCTCCAACTGCTTTGCCATGTCGGTGTAGACGGCATTGGCAACATTATATTTCTGCTGTATGCGCTCGCGCTGGATGCGGGCACTCGAACCTACCATATTCTGGTTGCGGTCGGTTGCTGCAGCAAGGGATGCCTGAAGGGATTCCGCTTCTTTCTTGGCCTCATCATATCGGGCCTGGATGTACTCAAGTTCGCGCGTGGCTTTCTTGGTGCGGAAACTGGTAATCTCATTCTGCAGAAGATTCTGTGCACTGAGTGCAAGTTCCGCGGTCTGGAGGGGTTCAATGCCGTTGGCGGTGAGTGTAAGGATGCCTTCTTTCTTGTCGACAGTCAAAGTGATGCTCTTAGCGAGCACCTTCATAATCTTAATTTCGTCCTTGGTTAAAACAATAGGGGTTGGAGTATTCTTGTCTTCGGCCACATACGGATTAACCATGAGCGTATCAGTTTTTTCCTTGCTTAAAGACTTAAGAATCAGAAATGGCAGGCCGATAGTGTATTTCTTAACCTTTGACATGAAGGAAGGCTTGGCAATCTCCTTATAATAGGTGTACATGCACACGGCGGTATCAACCTTCGCATAGTGCAGGGGAGTGTAGAGCAGTTCGCGGCGGAAGGGTACGCTATTCACAATCTGGGGATAAACCAGAGGGGAGAGGTCCTTGGCGCTGAGGTCCATGCCCATGTCGATGCCGGCAAGGGATGCAAGGCTGCTGAGCGAGGAATTGTTCCTGGAGTTCATCTGGGGCACCATAACCGTTTTAACGGTATAGGTGCGTTTCATGGTAAGGGCGGAAACAAGGCCCAGCACCATGAACACGCAGGTCCAGATTATTATGGTCTTTCGTCCGTCCCAAATCCGGCGCAAAAACCCCAGAACATCTATGCCTTCCTCTTCCTCGTCATCCTCAGGGGTGTTGTAGTACAAATTCTCGTCCATAATCAACTATTTAAGCCTGTCGATGAGTATGTAGATGGAAACAACAGAGGTCAACATGCTGAGTGTGCTGCGCAACTCTGCGCCCCAGTCAATCTTCTCCTTGGGCTTCTCTATCTTCTCCAGTTTCTGCTCATCAACCTGCATAGTTATGACTGCACCGGGTTCGACTTTGGGATACTGGCGGATGCCCAGGATGCGCTTGGTGCCAATAGTCTGATTGTTGGGAAGGGTAACGGTGACGCTGTTCCTATCAGTCGCTTTCTGGAAGCCACCGGCATACTGGCGAATGTACCACTTGGCGCTGTGCGGCCCCTGATAGACTATTGTCTTCTGTGTGGACATGAACTCTACGGGCACATACTGAGCCATGCGGGTGCCTGCTTCGCGGATGGTAACAGTGTTCTCCTGGCGGACAATATTGATTACGTCTCCATCCATCAGTATGGGATCGAAAGAGAGGGTTCCTTTGTTCTTCTCTATCTCCCGGAAGTCAAAGCCTATGCTGCCGCGGTCGTTATATGTGCGGAAAATGTGTGCGAAAGGCTCGGCGTCATCGGAGAGTCCTCCGGCCATCTCGATAATCTGTGAAAGCTGGGTCTTGTAGTCGGTGAGGACATAAACGCCGGGATACTTCACTCGTCCGTTAACCTCTACCGAACGCCCTGTAGTGAAGTTGGGGGTGAGGCGGACAACGATGTTATCGTAGGGCTGGAGCTGGAAATCGCCGTTAACGGGATTGTAGTCAGCATCCACTTCGAGGGTAATCCTTTCAAGTTTGACCTCTTCCTTTTTGGAGATGTTCAGGCGGAAAACCTCCACTCTGTCATAGGCTGCGGCGTCGGTGAAACCGCCGGCCATGGTGATAAGGTCGTGGATGTTAAGAGTGGAATCGAACGCAGTTGTGAAGGGGATTTTGACTGCGCCGCTCACACGCACTTCACCAATATTGGTGTAGGTGGTGTTGTCGTAGACATTGAGCGCGTCCCCCCTCTGGAGTAGGGTCGAACCGTCGGTAGAAAGGTCGATTTTGATGTATTCAAGTTTATCCGGATTCTTAAGATCCTTACGGAAAATATAGGCAACCGGGAACACGCTGGGCTTGAGGCCGCCGGCCTTTTCAATGGCCTGGGCAACAGTCATATCGCCCTCCAGATTGAAGGAACCGGGGTAATATACCGCACCATTCACTTTGATGTACTCTTCCACCGGCTTGTTGGCTTCCTTCACCCTGACTATATCTCCCGCGCAGAGATCCACCTTGCTGGAGCCGGATGTGACATCTGCGAGGTTATATTCGAGGAACTGGGTTGCGCCACCCGGCCCTATGCGCTCTATCTGCACGAAATCTGGATAGGCATTCCAACTGAGACCACCTGCGTAGGTAATAAGGTCGCCAAGTGTCTCACCATCAATCACTTCGTAGCGCATCGGGCGGTTGACCGCGCCCTCGACAGTAACCACTTTCTGGGCGACTGGCACGAAGATTACATCTCCGTTGCGGATGTCATAAGTCTCTCCGCCGGCGTTGCCGCTCATATATTTGTAGAGGTCCAGGCGGGTGGCTTTTCCTCCACGGGAAATCTTGATATCGCGGACAGAGCCTATCGGGCTGGGGCCTCCGGCCGCCGCCAATGCGTTGAATGCGGTGTTGAGGGCGCTCATTGTAAAGCCTCCCTGGACTCCCACCTCTCCGTAAATGCTGACGGTGACGGTGCGGGCGGTGGAAAGCGTGACCGCAATCTGGTCCGGGCGGAAGGAGAAGAACTGGCTCAACTTGCTCTGGATAACCTGCCGGCCCTGTTCGAGAGTCAGTCCCTTAAGGAATATCTTGGTGGAGCCGGTGGGCTTGATGGCGCCGTCGGTGCCGATGCGCTGGTGGATTTCGGTCTGGGAGGAGCCGAAGATGCTGATGTGAACTTCATCGCCTTCGCCGAGTATATAATTGTCGGGTGCCTGGGCGCCATCGGTGGTGCGGAAGACTTCCGGGTTCTTGCCCGTGAATAATGCGTGGCCGTAGATGTCGCTTTCCATGCCCGGAACTATGGCTACGGTGTCTTTCGGCGCAATCTCCTTTGTTCCTGCCAGGGGCGTGATACCGGTGTTTATAATGATATTCGATGCCGGAGTCGCGTTAAGAGCCGCCTCCTTCTTTTTTTCTTCCTGCATCTGGTCCAGAACCTCGATTACGCGAGCCTGGTAGGTGGGATAATCGGCGGGCTGGATATTGTCTACATCGATGCCGCTTTCAATCAGGCGGGCGCGGACTTCTGCTTCATTCAGGCCGCGTTTGTTCAACTCTGCCTGGGCCATGGAAATCATTGTGGCGTTCTGAGCCAGCATCGCTGCCGGGAGCAGAAGGCACACAAAGATGGCGAGTAAAGTTCTTTTCATAAAGTGTACATTTAACCGGGCAAAGTTACAAATACTTATTGTATTTGACAAGTGAAAAAATGTTTTGCGTATGTGGGGAATAATGGCTATCTTTGTATGATATTATATCGGGCTCAGGGCCCGCCCTCCTGGATAGGAGGTGCCGCCCGCTGGAGCGTAATCCGGCAGAGCCAACGCGTTTCCGCCCCGGACTCTATTGTCTGTGGGGCCGGAAAGGCGGAGAGTTATGCATTTTCGAGTCTATACCAAATCTTTTCAATAGTGAAAATAGCAGTCGCAGGAACCGGCTATGTTGGCATGAGTTTAGCCACATTATTGGCGCAGCACCATAAGGTTGTTGCGGTCGATGTTGTGGCCGAAAAGGTGGATAAAATTAATCGAAAGATTAGTCCGGTTCAAGACGAATACATAGAGAAATATCTGAAAGAGAAGCAGTTAGATATTGATGCTACAATTGACGGCCGTTCTGCGTATGCTGGAGCAGACTATGTGATAATTGCGGCTCCGACCAACTATGATCCGGAAAAGAACTTCTTCGATACTTCACATGTTGAGGAGGTGGTTTCTCTTGTGCTTGAGGTTAACCCAGATGCGGTTATGGTAATCAAATCCACCGTTCCCGTCGGGTATACAAAGAGCCTTCGAGCAAAGTATCCTGGTGGAAAGTTTCTCTTCTCCCCTGAATTCCTGAGGGAAAGCAAAGCACTGTATGATAACTTGTATCCTTCTCGCATCATCATAGGTTATGATACTGTCATTCCGAGGAGCGAAGCGACGAAGGAATCTGCTATCGCTTTTGCCTCTCTGCTGAAAGAGGCGGCGCTTAACAATCCACCTGTGTTATTCATGGGCACCACAGAAGCTGAAGCCGTCAAACTCTTTGCCAATACCTTCCTTGCATTGCGTGTCAGCTACTTTAATGAACTTGATACCTATGCTGAAATGAAAGGACTCGACACCGCCTCTATTATCCGCGGCGTCTGCCTGGACCCTCGCGTAGGAGATTTTTATAACAATCCTAGTTTTGGATATGGCGGTTATTGTCTGCCGAAAGACACCAAACAGCTGCTGGCTAACTTCAATGACGTACCTGAAAACCTGATACATGCAATTGTTGAAAGCAATCGTACCAGAAAAGATTTTATTGCAGACCGTGAGCTTATGCATGCCGGTTATTATAGCTATACTGGAACGAATGCCTATGCTGCCAATCAAGAGAGAGAGGTTGTCATAGGCGTTTTCCGTCTTACTATGAAGAGTAATTCGGATAATTTCCGGCAATCCGCAATCCAGGGCATAATGAAACGCATCAAGGCAAAAGGAGCAAAAGTGATTGTGTATGAGCCGTCCCTGGAAGATGGCAGTACTTTTTTTGGCAGCCGCGTAGTCAATGACCTTGCCACTTTCAAGGCCCAGTCTGACGCCATTATCGCGAATAGATATGACTCGAATCTGGATGATGTAGTGGAGAAGGTTTATACGAGAGATATTTTTAAGAGAGACTAATATGGAAATCAAGCATTTTGCAAATAACGGGAAACTGAAGCTCCTGATTATTGTAGGGACGAGACCGGAGATTATCCGCCTTGCGGCGGTGATTAACAAGTGCCGCGAGTACTTCGACTGCCTGCTGGCACATACCGGGCAAAATTATGATTATACCCTTAACGGCGTGTTCTTCAAGGACTTGAAACTGGCAGATCCCGATATTTATATGGATGCGGTGGGTGATGACCTTGGTGCCACCATGGGCAACATAATCGACAAGTCTTACAAGGTGATGGTGCAGACAAAACCGGACGCCGTGCTGGTGCTGGGCGACACCAACTCGTGCCTCAGCGTCATCGGGGCCAAGCGCCTGCACATCCCCATCTTCCACATGGAGGCCGGCAACCGCTGCAAGGACGAGTGCCTGCCCGAGGAGACCAACCGTAGGATTGTGGATATTATCAGCGACGTGAACCTTGCCTACAGCGAGCATGCTCGCAGGTATCTTGCCGACACAGGCCTGCCGAAGGAGCGCACCTATGTGACCGGCAGTCCAATGGCCGAGGTCCTGCATAATAATCTGGCAGAGATAGAAGCCAGCGATATCCACAAGCGCCTGGGCCTGGAGAAGGGTAAGTACATCCTGCTGTCCGCTCACCGTGAAGAGAACATCGATACTGAGAAGAACTTCTTGAGTCTCTTCAATGCCATCAACAAGATGGCCCAGAAGTACGACATGCCCATCCTCTACAGCTGCCACCCCCGCAGCCGCAAGCGTCTGGAGGCCAGCGGATTCCAACTGGATAAGCGAGTCATACAGCACGAGCCCCTGGGCTTCCATGATTACAACTGCCTGCAGATGAACGCCCTGTGCGTTGTGTCCGACAGCGGCACTCTGCCGGAGGAGAGCAGCTTCTTCACCTCCATCGGTCATCCTTTCCCCGCGGTCTGCATCCGCACCTCGACG
>JAFZIX010000122.1 GCA_017554135.1 Bacteroidales bacterium
ACTCTACCGCCGGGACGATACGCAGAAGGTGGGTATGCTGGACGAGTTTGGCCGGGAGATCCTTCCGCCCGTTTTCGACGGCCTCAAGAACCTGGAATTCTCGGTAGACAACGCGGCCTACTACCAGGCCCGGAAAGGATCGGCCGTGGGCGTGATCGACGAAACCGGCCGCCTGGTGGTCCCTTGCGTCTATGACAATGTAGACGCCAAGAGCTGGGGAAAATACGGAATCAGGGTAGAGAAAAACGGGAAGAAGGGCACCTATGACATAGATGGGAACCAGGTGTTCCCGCCCATCTTTGACAGTCTGGACCTGGAGTATTTCTATGACGGGAATAAAAGCCGGGGCTACGTCCGCGGCTGGGTGACAGACGGAGACGGGAAACGCTTCTGCGCCCTTTATGACACCCATGGCAACCGGCTCACCGATTTCTCGGATTCCGAGGTGTATACCGCGGAAATCATGGATAAGGCGGACCAACTGGAAGAATACAGAATCTATTAGCCTATGAAACGCATCTTTAGCATGATACTGCTGGCACTGTCCCTTGTTGCCGGCGCCCAGACCTTCACAGGCAGCCCCGACGCCTGTGCCGATGCTCCCGAATGGGAAGCCGGCCAGAAGCGCTATTTCAACCTCACCCCCGGCGGGCAGCAGGGCAATGTGGTCGTGGTGAAACAGAACGGGCTCCCCGGCCTTTGGAACAACCAGCTCGGAGGATGGATCATGGAGCCCGGCAAGGTGAAGGAATTGTTCTTTGCCACCGGTCAGATGCTCTTTGCTGTCAATACGGACGGCCGCAGCGGATTCACCCGCCTCCATGGCCTTGACACATTCCAGCTGGGCGAAGTGCAGGAGCCGTGGTATCCCTTCGATGAGGTGAACTATTATCCGTCCCGCAGCAATATGCAGTATATCTGCGTACGGATGCAGAGCAAGTGGGCCGTGCTGGGCCCCCAGGATTTCCTGCTTCCTGCCTGCTGGGAGTCCCCGGATGAGGCCATTTCCTACCTGAACGGCGATCACCGGAAGCCGGCCGGGGAAGATCCCGCCGCCTTCATCATGCGCTATTTCATGAATATGGGCACCACCTTGCCCAAGATATCGGCCATCGGCCGCGAACCCGGGAAATGGGGAGTGCTTGTTTCTTTGGAGGATACGCCCTACGGCGGGCCATATTATCTGCCCGCTGTGGCGCCGGGCGATGCTTTGTATTTGGAATATGCCGCTTTCTGTGTAAAAGACGGTTATTTCTGGATGAGCAATGCCCTCTTCTCTTTTGAGGATGGTTCTCCCCTGTGGTACGATGATGATTTGGCCGTTCCTCCCATCATCCCGCTTAACCAGGTTACGCTGAAGGCGGCCCATTACCCGGCCACCCGGGGCAGTGACGGCGGCCTGTACTTCGGCCCGGGCAGCGAAACATACGGCCTGTGGCTCAAGAAAGACGGCACGTTCAAGTTTGGCTGGGTTCCGCTGTATTACAAATGGGATAGCCAGACCTATATTCCCTTCGACCACCAGGACTGGTACGTGGACGACTGGCGCATCCCCACGGAGATGGGCTTCCACGAGTTCTATTTCGGCTACGATTTGGCGAGCTTTCTTGCCAATCGGGATGGCTACGACCAGGATGCCATTATGGAAAAGGCCCGGAAGATTTACCTCAAGCACAACTTCGAGTTCACCGAGCGCTATCCCATGTCGGCCGAGGGCTACGACACCTCCCGGAAAGCCCTGAAGATGGTCTTTGCGGAACAGGTGTGTCCACCCATCTGGATCCCCATGACCGAGGCCGAAGCCAAGGCCCTCCTGGCCTCGGTGAAAAAGTACGGGGTTGACAACCACGCGTGGTACTACACCCGCGGCCTCGACGAAGAAGGGTATGATATTGTTCTTGAGGCCGTCGTGGGCTACGACCGCGGCAAAGTCTTCCGCTATAAGAGGTAACTTCGCTGGCCAGGACCGAATACGGCCATTTTGGTCCTCTTAAACAGCTTCATTTAATAACGAATATGTCCCCTTTTTTTGAAGTCTTCCTGAAGGGTGGGGGCGGGCATATAGCCCTCTTCCGGCTTTTGGGTTATCAGTCGATTGATCTCTTCTTCCGTGGTGGCATAGGGCTCCAATTCCTGAAGAAGGCTGTCTATCTGGCTCCTGTACTTCTGGTACTCGTTCTCGTCATGGGTCGTAATGACATCGTCAAATAGGGCATGGGTCACTTCTTTGCCAAACTCCCGGCCATCATTTAGGCAGGTCATATACTGGATGGATATGGCTCCGTTGGCAGGTTTTTTTAATCCTTCATTCACGGAGGAAACAAACTGGTCCAGATTTCTCCTGGAGATACGGGTTGAAAGCTCGCAGATATCCCAGATCAGTTGGGCATATTTCAATTCGGTGCTGTCTCTGACAATGAAGAAAGACTGTCCCTTCTCCATGGCTGCACAGAAATAGTACTTCTCCACCATCCCTTTCTTCCACCCGCGTTTTGAGTCGGGGACATCCAGCACCGCCCAAAAGCCTGTCGCGACCTGGTGATAGACATTGATATCGGTGAGCTTCTTTGCGTAGGCGGAATCGGCCGGTGTCCCTTGGAACATATCGAAGGTGAGTTTGGCCCCGGGCTGCCAGAACACGTGCGTTTCCGTTTCAATCTGGGCAAAGCAGCTGATGGATGCTAGCAAAGCAAGCAGTGTGATGATTCTTTTCATGTGAACCGTTTTTTAATAGGCATGTGAAGTTACGATTACTCTGTGACATTTTTACTATCCCTGAAAAAGTGTGTTATCTAAGCATCCATTTAGTACGGAAGCCCGTGATTCTCGTAGTGCATGGTTTGTTGTCTTTTCTGCCAGGTTCCCACTTAGGGGATTTAAATAACACTTCTCGGTTAACTCGGTCAATAGATTCACATAGACCTCTAGTTATCACTACATTCGAGAGAGTACCATCAGGCATGATATCAAAATCGGCAATCACCCATCCTATAGCATCAGGTTGGTCCTCTGGATAATATATGTTTGCATCAACCCACTTATGGAAAGAAAGCAAGGTCGTATCATTTTGAAAAGATGGTTTTACATCAACATCATCATAGTTCCATATGACCCTATTTAGAGAATCTCTATAGGTTATTGTACTTGGAGCTTCCACCGTTGATGATTGCTGTGTATTATTCTGGGCACAGCAATTAATAGACATTAGTAATGCTACTATGGTGATGAGATGTTCCATTTCCAAGCGTTTTTACAAAGATAATCAATCTATTCTAAATATTCCTCCTCTTTCCTTACGAGATAACTTCTTCTTTCTTTGGGAAGTAAATGGGTAGTAAATAGACAGAAAAACCAGGGCTTAAACCCTGGGTTTATGCTTGTAACTTATTGATTATCAAATCAATATTCTTCATCGTTCCACATTAGAATAACGGCCTCCCAGCGGCTTCCAAGGCCTTTGGGATAAAAAATAGCACAACTTATTTTGTGATTAAATGCGATGATTTTTTCTATTGACCTTGCAAAGATTTGCACGCTGAAAAGATTCTTCCGACCTTTGTATAACCGCTATACAGATTGCGACCGCACTGCGGACGCAATTGTAAATAAAAATGTTAGAATTATATGAAAGATATAGTGACCTATTCCGCCAGCGAGAATCAGTTGTACGAAGATGTACGCGCCATCATCGAGGAAGCACGGGCCAATGCCGTCCGCAGCGTTGACTTCAATCGCGTACTGATGTACTGGAAGACCGGTCGCCGTGTTTTTGAAGAGGAGCAGAAAGGAGCGGACCGCGCCGACTACGGCTCGTATCTCATTGAGCGCCTGGCCCAGCGACTGGAGCCCGGCTATGGCAGCGGCTTCACAAAGCGGCAGCTTGAGCGGGCAAGGCAGTTCTACCGCACTTACCCGAATGCGTCCGCGCTGCGGCCGCAATTCAACTGGACACAATATAAGCTCCTCATCAGCATATCAGACGCCGACAAACGGGAATATTACGAACTTGAATCTGTCAACAACTGCTGGACGGCCCGTGAGCTGGAACGGCAGAAGAATTCGCTCCTGTATGAGCGCCTTCTGAAGAGCAACGACAAGGAAGCCGTCCTCGCCGTCGCCCGCAAGGAGAGAATCCCCGAGTCGCCAATGGAGGTTGTCAAAGACCCGATGTATCTCGAGTTCCTGGGCCTGGAGCAGAAAGCACACTACTATGAGAGCGAGCTGGAAGACACCCTCATCACCCATCTACAGGAATTCCTGATGGAACTGGGCAACGGATTCCTCTTTAACTATAGGCAGAAACGCATCCTCATCGAAGATGACGAATACAAAGTGGACCTTGTCTTCTACAACCGCCTGCTCCGCTGCTTCGTCCTCATCGACCTCAAGACCCACAAAGCCACGCACCAGGATCTCGGCCAGCTACAGATGTATGTCAATTACTACGATCGGGTGGAGAAACTCCCCGACGAGAACCCCACCATCGGCATCCTACTCTGCACGGAAAAGAACGACACGGCTGTCAGCATGACCCTCCCTGAAGACAACACCACCATCATTGCCAGCAAGTACGAGCTATACCTGCCATCCACAAAACAATTGGTCGAGGAAGTTGAGGAAGGTAAACGAGAATTTGACCGTAAAAAGCAGCTGGAGAATGACGATAGGGATGATTAGTTTTCAACAATTAGCTACTACAATAATATGGCCACCGACATTGATCAGAGAAAGTTAAAAGTCGCAAAAGATTGGATAAACAAACTCGCAAATGGGACGAATCCTATTGATGGCAGTATTCTCCCTGATAATGACATCGTGAACAACGTTCACATTTCCCGCTGCCTTTTCTATGTTTCAAGCTTACTTGACGACGTGGGAAGGAAGAAGTCTTCCTCGGGCAAGCAATACGAGTTGGAATTCCAATTGACTTCGGAACTTGCATCAAAAGTGTACATCGCGGAACGGACGGGGATTGCAATGTTTGTAAAAGAAATCAATAAGGTGATTCCGGAAAACATGAAACCTTTGTCTGCATCAAAAGTCACTCAATGGTTGGTATCCGTTGGGTATCTGGAGGAATTGGAGGAGAGTGATGGCCGCAAGTATAAGTCTCCGACGGAGCTCGGAACATCTATAGGAATGACTTCGTCCTGGAGAGATGGAACTCATGGACAGTATCTGGCCGTTTCTTATGATGCCAATGCACAGCACTTCATTCTTGAAAACCTCTTCAAGTAGCAGTTCTGCGTTAATAGTCTTTGTTGTTGATAAAATTGCGATAATACTTTCTGGTCATTACGCGGTTACAACCCGTCTTGTCGTTTTTATAGTTGGAGCACCCTAAAAACGGTTCCTCTTTTCCCTCGCGGACAATCAGATAACCGTCCTGACACTCATCGCATTTGATAATTGACATATCACCGCCACGGAGGTCGTTGGTCATGAAGTCGCAGATTTCGGGCTCGTTGGAGCAGATCCAGAGCTTGAGGCCGATGTGGGGCTTGTAGCGGAGCTGCAGGGGGTAGCCGCAGACCGGGCAGCGCTTGATGTTCTCCAGGTTGTCGGTGGACTGGTCGTTGAGCTGGCCGTCCATTGTGACCAGCCGGTAGTCGCGAAGGAGTTCGGTGACGAACTGGGAGGGGTGCTGCTCGGGGGTTATGATGTACACGCGGTTCTTGGTGCGTGTGAGAGCGACGTAGAAGAGGCGGCGCTCTTCGGCGTAATCGATGCTGTAGTCGCCTTTGACAACGTATTTGAGGACGGGGTCTTCCTGGATCTGGGACGGGAAGCCGTAGAGTTCGTTGCGGGCGTTGATGATGATGACGTTGTCGTAGCCGAGGCCTTTTGCGCGGTGAACTGTCATGAATTCAATCTTGACGCCGGGGAAGCGGAGGGAACGGACGCTGCCATCGTCGGGGTTGTACTGGAAGTCGGCTGATTTGCCGAGGTTGAATGCGTCAAATCCGTAGCGGCCCAGAAGCAGGATGGAGGATTTGGGATCCTCAGAGAGGATCTTCTCCATTGCGGCTTCGACGGTCTTGCCGATGAGGAAATAGCGGCCGCCCTTTCCTTCGAACTGCTTGCGGTCAACCTCTTCCGTGTAGGTCTGGATGACGATGGGGTTGGTGATGTGCTTCGGGGAGACCAGGGCCTTTTTCAGCTGGGATTCGTTCTGCTGGATGAAACCACCGGCAATGTCGATGACTTCCTGGGCGTTGCGGTAGGTCTTGGTGATCTTGAGCTCCTCGCCGTAGCACATCGCTTTCTTGAACTGGGTGAAGAGTTCGATGCGGGCACCGGCATAGGCGTAGATGGATTGCCAGTCGTCGCCCACGGCTATAATCTTGGCATCGCAGACCTCGCTGAGGGCTTTCGTGAGGTCGAAACGCTGCCTGGAGATGTCCTGGTACTCGTCCACGATAATGTACTTGAAGTCGAGCTTCACGCCGGAATTCTTCTGCTCCCGGAGGATGCGTGCGGACTCGTTGATCATATCCTCGAAGTCCACGGCGTGCTGCTGCTTCAGGCGCTTGGTGTACTCCAGATAGCACTGCTGGCAGACATCCAGGAAGAGCTTCGTTCGCTCGTTGGTGGACTTGCTTTCCCACTCGTAGAACTTCTCGGTGTTGAAGCCGTTGGTTTTGAAGTTCTGGATGAAGGTGCAGACCAGCTTGACCAGCTTCAGGATGTATTTGTTCTCCTCGGTGGAGACGATCTTATCGAAGACTTCCTTGGAGGAACGGGGCTCGAGGGTGAAGCCGTGGGCCTTCAGCTCCTCTTCCAGGTGGACCAGCAGCGGCCGGCCGTCGTTGTAGGAGGAGAAGGTGTAGATGAGTTCAGTGCCGTGCTGGCGGTGCAGCTTGACTTTGTCATTGATGGCCGCCTTGTAGCGGTCCAGCTGCTCCTGGTTGTACCTGTTGTTCCGGCCGTCCTGGGTGATACCGAAGTGCTCGATGTAAGCCACGTGGTCGCTCTGGGTGATGGTGAAGTCCGGGGTGTAGGGCTTGTGGGCACGTATGATATTGTACTTGTACGGCTTCTCGTAGGCGTAGTCAATCTTATTGAGATACAGGAAGTTCGCTATCTGGACTTCCTGGGCCGAGCGCAGAGCTTCGTGTGCAATGGAAATGCGGTTGCCGGTGCGCTTGTTGATGATTTCCTCCGTGTACTCGCTCATATTCCCCTTGAGCGTGGTGAAGTCCGCCTTGGAGATGTAGTTGAAGAAGGAATTGATGTCATCGCCCTCATATTGCGCGTCAAAATAGCTGCCGAAGAAGAGGATGAGCTTGTCCACCAGTTCTGGCTGTTCCAGAATGTTGCTCTTGAGGTAGTTGTTGACGATGTTGAAGAGGAAACCGCCGTCCCGGATATTCTTTCCGGCCGGATCTTGCTTCCTGAGGATAGCGTAGCCGGTGCTATGGAAGGTGGTTACGGGGCACTTTATCCGGAGCGCCTTATTGATCTTGTCCCGCAACTCGCCAACGGCTTTGTTGGTGAAGGAAATCACCAATATCTTCTCAGGATCTATGTGCTGACGCTCGACCAGGTACCGCACCTTTGCGGCCACTGTAGTTGTCTTTCCGGCACCGGCGCCAGCGATAACCAGCGTGTAGTCCTCATCCGAGAGCACCACCTGCCGCTGCTCTGCGTCCAGGCTGATGACCGGGTCAACGGATTTGAGGATGTTATCCAGGTAGTCCTTCTCGGACTCCAGATGCCGCTCCAGGAACGTTTGGTTGTGCCGGCGTATACTCTCCGAACCGGATTCCAGATTGGCGATGTCCGCATAGTTCCGCAGGAAAGCTTCCACCTCAGCCCCCGGCACACCATTGGCCGAGCAGTAGTAGCTGAGCGTCTTGGCCGCCTTCTGGTTCTGGAAGAAGCTGTTCAGTTCCGCATAATCCTCCACCAGTCGCCGATAATCACTACGGGCCAGGAACTTGTCTGCCATCAGGAGGGCGTTCAAGGCCTGGGTGAAGTGCTTTATTTGGGCATATTCCTGAGTCGGTGTTAATGGCGCATTGCTGTCGGGCTCCTTGCTCTCAGGAGTTTCTTGAGACGCACTACGCCTGTTGGAGAATATGCGGTTAAAGAAGGACATGAGGGTGTTATTCCTGCAAATTTACAAAATATTCTTTAGAAGTCAGGTGCTATACATAGTACTCAAGTTTTCAATATTCTTCACTCCATCATCAAGGATGAAATGGGATAAAAAATGGGATAAACTTATTTTTCGATGAAATGATACAGAATGAGATAGATTGCGATAAATATACAACAAATTATCCCGCGATTTCTCGCGGGATAATTATAAGTCACTAAAAATCAATCTGTTATATGATCAATATTCCTCCTCATTCCAGAGGGAATTTTAGATTGATTATCAATGACTTACAAGGCACTATACAAGTTTTTAGTAAGTTTATTTGTCCATACCTGGCCGGAAATGGTCATTCCTGTCAAAAACGGCGTTTTTTAGTAAGTCTATATCTATGGAC
>JAFZIX010000123.1 GCA_017554135.1 Bacteroidales bacterium
CGGGTGCGCAGAAGCGGGTGATTCGCGAGATCCGGGAGGATATGCGCAGCGGGCACCAGATGAACCGCCTGCTGCAGGGGGATGTAGGCTCCGGAAAGACGATGGTAGCGGTGCTGAGCGCGCTGCTGGCATTCGATAATGGCTATCAGGCGTGCATAATGGCGCCGACCGAAGTGCTTGCACAGCAGCACTTTGCAAATATATCCAAGTACCTGGCACCCACGGGTGTGAAGTGTGCGCTGCTGACCGGCAGCAGCACAGCGAAGGAGAGGCGGGAGATTGATGAGGGCTTGCGCGACGGCAGCATAGGCATTATCGTGGGTACGCATGCGCTGATTGAAGATAATGTGGTGTTTCATGCGCTGGGATTGGCCGTCATCGATGAGCAGTACCGTTTCGGCGTGGATCAGCGGTCGAAACTATGGGGGAAAGGACCAGGTGTTCCTCCCCATGTGCTGATCATGACCGCAACGCCTATACCTAGGACGCTGGCCATGACGCTATACGGGGATTTGGATGTGAGTGTGATAGACGAATTGCCACCGGGGCGCAAACCGGTGAAGACCGCAATGATATCCGACGCAAAAAAAGGCAGCGTATATAACTTCATGCGGAAGCAGATTGCGCTGGGGCGGCAGGTATTCGTGGTCTATCCCCTGATTTTCGAAAGCGAAAAGATGGACCTCAACAATCTGGAGATGGGATACGAAGAGATCTTGAAGCGATTCCCGGATCCGGATTACAAGGTGGCGATTGTCCATGGGCAGCAAACTGCCGAGGTCAAGAACTTCAATATGTCCGCATTCGCCGAAGGACGTGCGCAGATTCTCGTTTCCACAACCGTAATCGAGGTCGGTGTGGATGTGCCGAACGCCAGCGTGATGGTGATAGAAAGTGCCCAGCGTTTCGGCCTCAGCCAGTTGCACCAGTTGCGCGGACGGGTAGGGCGCGGCACAGATGCAAGTTACTGCATCCTGGTACACGATTTCAAGACATCCGCCGAGGCCAAAAAGCGCCTGGAACTGATGTGTGCCACCAACGACGGTTTTGAGATCGCCGAAGAAGATATGAAGATGCGCGGCCCAGGCGACCTTGAAGGCACCCAGCAGAGCGGCCTGCCCATCAAACTCAGCATAGCATCCCTCGCCAAGGACGGACTGATGCTGAACGAAGCGCGCGCATACGCCGACAAGGTGTTGGCGACCGACCCGAAACTGGAGTTGCCGGTGAATGCTAAACTGGCAGAAGAACTAAGAAAAGGAAAATACGACATAAAAGATTATAGTAAAATCAGTTAAGTATATGAAACTCTTTAAAACTCTCATCGTTATGGCGATAGCAGTATCCTGTGCCAAGAGCACCTATGTGGAACCTATGCAGGTGGATATTAAAGACGGCGTGATGACCCCGGAGGTTCTTCTCTCCTTTGGGCGCCTGGGCGATCCCCAACTATCGCCGGATGGCAGCAAGATACTCTACGGAGTGGCCTACCAGTCTATCGAGAACAACAATTCGCTGCGCAATCTCTTTATTTGCAATCCCGACGGCAGCGGCAAGGTGCAACTCACCCGCGAGGGCAAGAGCGTGAACAACGCCCGCTGGAGCAAGGACGGCAAGAGCATCTATTTCCTGCAGGGAGGCCAACTCTACAAGGCTCCTTTCAAAGGGGATAAACTCGGAAAGAAGGTGAAACTCAGCGATGTACCGAATGGAATGGGTGAATTCAAGATCTCGCCGGACGAATGTCAGATCATTTATACCAGCAACATCAAGAACACCGCCCTGGTGCAGCCGAAGGACACCGACCCTGCGCTGGACAAGGCCCAGGCCTACGCCACCGAGAACCTGATGTACCGCCACTGGGATCATTGGGTGACCGAAGTTCCCCGCAGTTACGTAGCGCCCCTGAACGGCAGCAATATTACCGCGGAGAACTCCTTGGATATCCTCGGCACGGAGGAGTTGTTCGAACTCCCTACCGAGCCCTTCGGCGGAGTAGAGCAACTGGACTGGGCGCCGGACAGCCGCCACATCGCCTACAGTTGCCGCAAGAAGGTCGGCAAGGAGTACGCCTTCAGCACCAACACATCCATCTATATATATGACGTGCTCACCGGCGCAACGGTGGCAGTCACGGAAAAGGGTGGATATGACACAGACCCGGTGTGGAGCCCCGACGGAAAGCATCTGGCATGGGTTTCAATGCCTCGCGATGGCTACGAGGCGGACCAGCAGCGCCTGTTCGTCGCCGATATCGACTTCGGAGTGCAGCCGGAAGACGGGCAGAACGGGGATATCAACATCAGCAACGTGCGCAGGCTGGGAGCAGATTTCGATCACGATGTGGCCGGTCCCGTCTGGCATAAGGATCAGATCTACTTCAATGCCTTGATGGGAGAGGCGGTGCAGAGCATCTTCCGCGCCAGCCTGGACGGCACCATCGAGCGCCTCACCCCCGGCAACTGGTGGACGGACTTCTTCTCCCCCTTCGCCATCCTCGACAAGGAAGACGGCGGAGTGGAACTGCTGACTTCATACTATTCGCTGGAGTTCCCGGTAGAACTTGTGAGCGTGGTGCCCGGCGCGGAACCTTCCTGCAAGCAGATAACCGCCGAGAACAAGCACATCCTCGACCGACTCTCCCCCATCCGCGAGGAGTCCGTTTTCGTGGAGACGGTGGATCACAAGCAGATGCAGTGCTGGGTGGTTTATCCTCCGGAATTCGATGAGAGCAAGGTCTATCCTGCCATCGAAATCGTGCTCGGAGGGCCCCAGGGCAGCAATTCGCAGGACTGGAGTTATCGCTGGTGCTATCGCCTGATGGCGCAGCAGGGATACATCGTCATCCTCCCCAACCGCCGCGGAACCACCGCATTCGGGCAGAAGTGGAAGGAGCAGATTTCGGGAGACTACCCCGGCCTCAACATGCAGGATTATCTCGTGGCGGGCCGCTATACCAAGAGCAAGCCGTATGTCGGCAAACTCGCTTGCGTGGGTGCATCCTACGGCGGTTATTCCGCCTATATGCTGGAGGGCCTGCACGGGGATCTGTATGATTGCTTCATCGCGCACGCCGGAATCTTCGATGAGAAGCAGTTGTGGTTCACCACGGAAGAAATGTGGTTCGCGAACTGGGATAACGGCGGCCTCACGGAGTACGCTTATGATCCTGCCGCAGGCATAGGCCCCGCTGGCGACGGCATCACCTTCGGCGGCATGCAGCAGGCAGGCGCGCCATACGCATCCACCCCCAAGGCACAGCGGCACTACGCCAACTCCCCTTCATCCATGGTAACAAAGTGGCATACCCCTATCCTCTGCATCCACGGCGGAATGGACTTCCGCATCCCTTACGAGCAGGGAATGGCCGCATTCAAC
>JAFZIX010000124.1 GCA_017554135.1 Bacteroidales bacterium
ATCCCTCCCGTAATCGGCGTGGGAGACTTCGCCACCTGGCTCTACAGGGCGCTGACCTTCCTCATCGTGTCCTGCCCGTGCGCGCTGGTAATCTCGGTGCCGCTGAGTTTCTTCGGAGGCATCGGGGGCGCATCCCGCAAAGGCATTCTGGTGAAGGGTTCGAACTGGCTTGAGGCCCTCTCGCGCCTGAAGACTGTAGTGTTCGACAAGACCGGTACCCTCACGCAGGGCGTGTTCGAGGTGACTGCGGTGCATCCGGAAATGATAGGGGAGGATGAACTACTGCATCTGGCTGCGCACGTGGAGCATCTCTCCACTCATCCCATCGCCGAGGCTCTCAGGAATGCCTGGAGGGCGGAGGATGATGGCTGCGAACTGGCTGATATAGAAGAGATTGCGGGCGAGGGAGTGCAGGCGGTAGTCAATGGCAGAAAGGTTTGTGCCGGGAATCTCCGGATGATGGAGAACCGCGGCATCCAGGTGCATGAGTGCGAGAAATGCACGCATGCAGGCACCGTTGTGCATGTGGCCATCGACGGAGTCTATGCCGGCCACATCGTCATCTCGGACAAGGTTAAACCCGGCGCCGCAGAGGCCATTTCGGCCATTAAGAAGGTGGGTGTGGATAAGACCATAATGCTCACCGGGGACAGTGCCGGAGTGGCCGCCGAGGTGGCGTCTGAGATAGGGCTGGACGGTTTCCGTGCCGGGCTCCTGCCGGACGGAAAGGTCGCGGAGGTAGAGAGCCTGCTGGGGGAGATGCTGGGCAAGGACACCCTGGCATTCGTCGGCGACGGCATCAACGACGCCCCCGTGCTGGCGCGTGCAGATGTAGGCATTGCCATGGGGGCGCTGGGCTCAGACGCAGCCATAGAGGCGGCGGATGTGGTGCTGATGGATGATGACCCCGGGAAGATAGCAGTCGCAGTGAAAATCGCCCGCCGGACGGTGGGCATCGCAAGGCAAAACATCTGGTTCGCCATTATAGTCAAGATGGCCGTGCTGGTGCTGGCTGCGATCGGCCTTGCACCCATGTGGCTGGCCGTTTTCGCCGATGTGGGGGTAACAGTCCTGGCCGTTATAAATGCAATGAGGACGCTCGCTTGAGCGCCCTCATTTTTTACTTCCTGCTGAACTTCGGTTCGGGATCTCCCCGCCTCTGCAGCACATATCTGGAAGGCTCCCCGCCGGCCTCTGCCTCCAGAGCCTGCTTCCGCAGGTCTCCTATGCCGGCCTCAGTCTGCCCCTTGTCGATAATCAGGCCTACGCGCATACCGGGGAAGGATGTGAGCATGGAGTAGTCCCCGTTGCTGTCGCCGCCTACGAGCACCGGGTCGCGGCCGTCGTATTTCGGTGATGCGTATGCGCGTATGGCTGCGGTCTTGCCGACCTTATAAGGCTGCACATAGCCATCCAAATATTCCTGGGTTATCAGGTCCGTGGAATCGCGGAAAACGCGTAGGGCGAACACCTGGGCGGTATCCAGCCCCAAATACTGCGGATCGCAGGCCATGGACTCTACGACGGCTTCCATGGATGCCGAGAAGACATATACATCAATGCCGTTTTCCGGCAGGGCCTTATAGAGATTGCGCATCTCCTGACTGAGCGCGAGGCCATCCGGAATCACATAACTGACCTTGCCTGCCTTGCCCATTTCGGGGCTTTCCCAAACGACGTCTCCAAGGCGTCCCTTGGCCACCTGGGCGGCGATACCTTCCTTCATCAAGGCGTCCACCTCGGGATAGGTCATGCCGTAGAACATGCCCATCAGCACCGGGAAACTCTCATGATAAGTGAAGGTGAAGAACAGCCCTTCGTAAAGGACCCAGATCTTGGCCCTCAGGTCCAGGAATTCCGGCATCTTCTGCAACTCTGCGAGTTGTTCAGGGGAGAGTTCCCATCCGCAGGATACCCCTGCCGCCTCCATCATGCAGCGGTAGTCGGATGCGATATCGCCGATCAACATGCCCGAACTGATGCCTTCGGCGTCTATGCCGATGAGGGGTTTGTCGGTGTCGGGAATGCTGAAGGAGAAGATTCCTTCTACCTGGTCCGGGGTGAACTTGAAACGCAGGTTCTCGATCTGCCAGGCGGTGCAGGCGAGTTCGACATCCTGCAACACGGTGGTGTTGTCGTAGTCGAAAATGGCATAATTGACATTGTGCCCGGCTTCGTCTGCTTCTGCCTTGCACTCCTTCATGAGTTTGCAGAGGGCGTCATAGGGGACTTTGCTCCAGTTCCCACGGGGCATAGGAGCATTGCAGGCGGCAATGCCCATTAGCACTGCCGCCGCAAAGAGGGGATAGAGGTATTTTCGCATATTGAAACTATTTCATACTTGTCTGGCTGCTCTGCTGTTGCGCAGCGCTCTGGGCATTCACCACATCGTCGTTAGTGATGGTGTGCTGTGCCTTTTTGACCTGATAGTTGCTCTTACCGAAACTATAACTTATTTCGATGCCGATATTGCGGATAGGCACATTCGTGACGTTGTCCATCGTGAAGCCTGCACCCTCGCTGTGCATCTTGAACTGAGCCTTAGGCCCGTCCAAATTGGTAACCGCACGCAGAGTCACGTCCAGTTTGTCTTCCAGG
The DNA here is from genome assembly GCA_017554135.1 of Bacteroidales bacterium. Lineage (GTDB taxonomy): Bacteria > Bacteroidota > Bacteroidia > Bacteroidales > UBA932 > Cryptobacteroides. The sequence goes on from JAFZIX010000124.1 coordinate 2,599, forward strand.
AAGCCTTTGGTAAGGCCGATCATCGCTGCATTGAAGCCGCTGCGCCATCCTTGGAGGTTGTAGCTCCTGGTGTTGCCGAAGTAGTTGGCGCTGAGGCGCATGTCCCAGAAGATGGTCTGCTGTGCACCAATCATGAAGTTGCCGTTCCATCCGCTATTCCTCTGGTTGAGTACTTCGCTGGAGATCATGGTATAACCTAACCTGAAATTGGAATAGATTCTGGTGTCTTTCAAGGGATTCCAGTTAAAGAAGCCGTTGAAACCGACGGTATTGGTATTGACTATGTTGCCGTAGGTGGAGTGCATGATCATCTCGGCCGGGTTCTCCGGATCCGCAGCGTACTTGTTGTACTGTGCGATTCCACCCTCGCCGAAGCGCCAGTTGAGACCGGCATTGACCATGAATTTCGGACTGAAGAAATTGTATTTCAACGCGAAGTTATGTGTCTTTTCGGGCTGGATATCCGGGTTACCATAGGAAATCTCAGTAGCGACGCTGCGCTTGATGAAGGGATTGAGATAACCGATACCGGGCCTGCTGATGCGGAGGTTGTAGGTCAATCCCACATTGGAAGTCATACCCAGATTGTACTGCAGGCTGAGATTAGGCACGAAGTTGTCGTAGTGGCTGTCGTAGCCGGTGCCGTTGTCGTAGGTAACCTTCAGCCAGGTGCACTCGTAGCGGAGGCCTGCCTTAAGAGAGAACTTCCCTAATGCGGCCCCATACTCGGAATATGCGGCGGCTATATGATTGTAGTGATGATATCCGTCATCCTGCGACTCCAGCACGTAGCCTGCGCCCTTGTCGAGATAGTATGCGTCGTCGGAGTAGTTGTTACGGAAGATATATTTCACGCCGGAACTCAGGCTCTGCCCGGGGGCGATAGGAGTGGTGAAGTCGCCCTGGAAAGTGTGCTCCTGGGAAGTGGCGGTTCCATCCACCTTGCGGTCGTACATGGTGATGCCGGTAGCCTGCTTGTATTTGGTTTCGCTGAACTCCAGTTCGGGGGTGTTCGAGAAGCGGTAGGACAGAGTCAGCATGCGCTCCTTGTTGCGGGCGGAACTGTGCTGCCAGTCAACGCTGGCATTGAGGCCCTTGGATCCGCCGGAGGCAAACTGGTCGCCGGTGTAACGGTAGAGTTCGGTCCCTGCCATAGTGGCAACGGTTTCGCCGAACGCATCCTGATTGTAAGCCCATCTTTCCAGGCCCAATGATGCGGTGAAGAGGTTGAGGCTGTCTTTCTCGTAACTGGCGTTGAGGTCTCCGAAGAGATAAGGAGATGTCTGCTTGCTGATATCGGCGCTGGTGACAAGACTGAGGTCGCTGTCTTTCATGTACTGGGTGCTCACATTGTCCATGCCGCGCAGGACCTGGTCGCCTACGTACAAATTAGTTCCGACAGTAAGTTTGCCTTTCTTGGCATTGAGGTACAGACCTCCCTGAACGGCTCCCCGGCTGTCGACTCCGGCATTGATGCTGCCGTTTGCACCATCGGGAACGGCGCTGGAACCATTCGAAGTGCGGGCAGTAATCAGGTTAAGAACACCGCCTGTGCCTTCTGCATCATACTTGGCACCGGGATTGGTGATAACCTCAATGCTCTTGACTGCAGAAGCAGGCATTGCCTTGAATATCTTGGAAGGATTTGAACTCAGCATCTGGTTCGGCTTGCCGTCCACATATACCTTGAAACTGCTGCTGCCGTTCACGGTGATATTGTCCTGCCCGTCGACCGTGACCATAGGCACCTTGCGGAGCATATCAAGCACGGTGTTTGCCTTGGAATCTACGTCGCTCTCCACATCGTAGGCAATCTTGTCCGCCTCCATCTTGATGAGGGGCTTTGCCGCCGTCACTTTCGAACTCTGGAGGGCCTGGACATCATCTTCGATGGTGATAGTGCCCAGATCATCGGTGCCACCCTGCAGCACAAAAGTCCGCTTCTCGGTTTTGCGGCCCATGTTTACGATGACAACTGTGCATTCGGTGCCGGGTTCTACGTTTTTATATATAATGGAGAAGACCCCGAGAGA
>JAFZIX010000125.1 GCA_017554135.1 Bacteroidales bacterium
ACCGAGGGTGTTTATTCCCTGCCCGAGGTTGAAGAGGAATTAATGAACCTGGATGGCTCCTGGACTTGCCGGAGGCTGGATCCAAATGCTCTGGTGATGGATTTTGCGGATTGGTCTACCGATGGAGGGGAGAGTTGGAACGGTCCGGAGCCCGTGCTGGCGATCTATGACCGCTTCAACAGCAAGGCGATGACCTACAACGGGCCCATGCTGCTTCGTTTCGGTTTCGAGACGGATGCTGTGCCGAAGAATTGCTTCCTGGTGGTGGAGCAACCCTGGATGTATAAGGATATCTCCTTGAACGGCAGCAGTTTATGCTTCGGGGAGGATTATTATGTGGACCGCTATTTCCGTCGGACGGACGTCTCGTCTCTGATGCGGGAAGGCCATAACGAAGTGCTGATTTCGTTGGGTTTCAAGAATCCCATTCCGGACTCCTACGACGCTTTGGAACGCTATGGAACCGAGATAGAGAACATCTTCCTCTGCGGGGACTTTGCGCTCAGCGGAAGACTCGCGTCTGAACAGCCATCGGAGAGTTGGCGCAATCGCAATCCAATTCTGAATCCCAAGCCTTTGCCGGCTCGATTCGAGTGCGGTTCGTTCCGCGTCACGGCCGAGAAAGAAGTGCCAGGCATGAACCTGACAATTGAGGGCTATGCTTTCTATTCCGGCAGGATAGAATGCAGCACGTCGTTTACTATGGATTCACTGCCCGAAGGCCGCTTGAAACTGGCATTTCCTGCCGTGGAAGCCATCACAGTGGGCATAAACGTGAACGGAAAGATACTTCCCAAAGTGTTCTGCAGCCCTTGGGAGGCAGATATCACCGATGCTGTCAAACCCGGGAAAAACCACGTGACTCTCACTCTCACCGGCAGCCTGCGCAATCTAATGGGGCCTTCGCACTGCATTGGCGGCGAATTCTCCATGCTGGGCCCTGCAACCTTCAGCGGCAAGGATTCCTGGCCCAATTTCGAGCAGGGGGACAATGACTGGTACGAAAAAAGAAAGACGGGCGGCACCCGTCTTTGGAGAGATGATTATTTCTGCATCCCGTTTGGCCTGCAGGAAAAACCGCTTGTTACTGTATCAGCGAATTAACGGCCTTTTCACCCAATTCAGTCTTGGCCTTGATATGATCCAGGACTGAACGTACGAAGGTGTTGGATTCGAAATCGCCTCGCACCTGTTCGAAATCGCTTTCCTTCTGGAATTTGTCGCCATCTGCACCGAAACCGGTCTTTGATGCAAGATTGAACTCCTTGCGGGCATCATCGTAGATCATATTATCCAGGTTCACGACAGCGTCTTTCCATATTCCTATGAGCCTGGTGGCATCTTCTTTTGTCATCTTGGAAGGATTGATGCCATATAACTGCTGGATATGCTGGAAAGCCCATGTCCACTCATACTCATAATAGTTATCCGCCATGGTCTTGAATGCCGAGCGGATCTCATCAAGCGAGGAGATTTCACCCCGCTCGATGTTATTCATGAGGGCTGCGATTTCGGTCTTTGGCGCTATCAGGCCGCTTATATCCACCCATTCTCCGGAACCAACCGGGGTGCTGGGTTTCAAGCGTGCCTGAAGTTGGCTTTCGCTCAACTTGCTGAAACTTCCATCCTCTTCCTGAAGCCGCGAAATAAGGGAGTTGCCCATGAATTTGTCGATGGCGATACGGTAAAGATCCATACCTCGCTTGAGGGAGGAATTGGTGATCTTCACACTATGGAAGGAATATACGTCTGAGAGTTCTCCACTGGCATATCTCAGGTTCTCCAAAGTCTGCAGGCCCTTTATCATCTTCTGGATGGTGAAAGGGGAGAGGAGATTGTAGTTGATGAAATCATGCTTGTCTGCACAGGTGCGTCCGTCGCGTTTGGGCCATTTGCGGGCATCGCGGATGGTGCCTACGCTTCGGAGGTTGACTCCGGGAGCCAGATAAGAAGTCTCACCTTTTTCAATCAGGTAGGAAAAGGGGAGGTTGGTGGTGTCGGAGTGGGTGACGTGCCTTCCCATTACCAATGAGAATGCCCCCACGCGTGCAGGCCACAGTATGTACGAGTCGGAGGATGTCTTGGCCCCGCGCTCAAGCGTGCCCTGATGGATCGGGCCAAGTTTATACATATGGTTGCTCTGGTTCGAGCCGGAACCGGCATTCATGAATGAGAACATCCCGGCAATCAACAGGGTACTTTTGTGGTGGGTGACGGTGTAAGGGCCGGCAAAGATTGCGCAGGCTTCGCCGTTCTCTCCCTGGCAGTTACTGAAGAACAGGGAGTCGCTGGCGGAATAGCCATGCCCGAAGATGCACGCCTGGCCAACGAAACAGCGGGTCAGCATGGCCCCGTCGGTTACGGAACTGCCTTCAGAGATAATGAAATCCTCGCAGATGACGCTCTGCCCGATTGTGACGGGAGCGTCGGCACTGCTGTTTATCGAGCCGTTTACGAGGAGTGAAGCGCCCTTGATGCTGGCGGCATCGCCTATCCGCACGTTCTTGATGTCGGCAACGCCGGATATGGTTACGTTCTTTCCGATAAAGCCTCTGTCGGAGGAGATGGATCCGGTATATGCAGATATGATGGTATTCATCCGGGAAATGAACTCCGGCCTGTGCCTGTAAAGGGCGATCATATATGCCTCGTGTGCGGATAACTTGTCGTGCATCATCACCTCGCGGCCGCCGGTTTCATTCAGCACCGAGACTTTTACGCCATTGCCGAAAGAAGAATGGCCTTCCATTATGATGGAACCGACATTGTAGATTATGGTATCATCAGCAATGTCGTAGTTCGCGATATATTCGCGTATGGTGCTGATGCAGCAGTTGTCGCCCAAGGTGACATTGAAAAGGGTGGCATCGTAAATGCCTGAATGACGCTTGAGCCCTCCTGGAAGGGTGAAAACCTTGTCGAAACAGCCAAGTCGTATGGCACCGCTGAAAGATGTCCTCTGCACGAATTCGGGTTTGAAGGATTCCGGGACCTCGATCAGGGTCCAGTCATCAGCGCTACATCCCTGTTGGATAAGGGCGTTTATATCCGCTTTAGATAATTGTCTGTATTTCATGATCCGATTATTCTACTGTTACACTTTTTGCCAGATTTCTGGGCTGATCCACATCCAGGCCTTTGGCAACGGCAATATGATAGGCCAGAAGTTGGAGGGGAATAACTGAAACCAGCGGGGCGAGGAAATTGGGAGTTGAGGGGACCTCGATAACATGCTCTGCAATGTTCCCCACAATTGTGTCGCCTTCGCTGATAATCGCAAGCACCTTACCCTTGCGGGCCACAACCTCCTGCATATTGCTCAGAATCTTCTCGTAGAGGTTGTGGTGGGTGGCGATGAAGACGACAGGCATGTCTTCATCAACCAGGGCTATGGGGCCATGCTTCATTTCGGCTGCCGGATAGCCTTCAGCATGTATATAACTGATTTCCTTGAGTTTAAGGGCGCCTTCCAGGGCTACCGGATAGTTCATTCCGCGCCCGAGATACAGGAAATTCTTCTTGTCCACATACTCCTGCGCAAGTGACTTTATCTCGTCATTCTTCTCCAGGATGCGGCTTATCTTGTCCGGAATTTTCTCCAACTCTTCCAGCGCCTCAAGATAATCCTGTTCGCTGATGGTACCCTTCTCGCGTCCTATGGCCAGGGCGAGCATGGTAAGCACTGTCGTCTGGCCGGTGAATGCCTTTGTGCTGGCGACACCGATTTCAGGCCCTACATGGATGTAGGTTCCGGTATCCGAAGCGCGGGCGATGCTACTGCCAACGGCATTCACAATACCAAAGACCATGGCTCCGCGCTCAGACGCCATCTGGATGGCAGAAAGGGTATCTGCCGTCTCTCCGCTCTGGGAAATGGCGAAAACTACATCTCCCGGGCCGACCACAGGGTCGCTATAGCGGAATTCACTGGCGTATGCCACCTCTACCGGAATGCGGCAGATAAGTTCTATAAGTTGTTTGCCGATGAGTGCGGCATGCCAGGATGTGCCGCAACTGACCATCAGGTAACGCTTTGCGTTGATCAACTCTTCCCTGTGTTCGGTTACGGCGCTGAGAATGATGCGGTGGTGGGCCGGAAGCAGACGGCCGCGCATACAGTCGCGCAGGACTGCCGGCTGGTCGAAAATCTCCTTGAGCATGAAATGGGGAAAGCCACCTTTGTCCAGCATGTTCACATCCAGGTCTATTTCCTTGGTGCGTATGTCCACCTTGTCCGCATTCAGGTTGGTGATATAAAGATCCTCTCCCTTGCGGCAGACGACAACTTCCTCGTCGTTGAGATACACAACCTTATTGGTGTAACCGGCAAGAGGGGATGCATCGCTGGCAATAAAGAACTCGCAGTTGCCTTCACCCAGCCCAACTGCAAGCGGGCTGCTCTTGCGGGCGGCGACTATGGTGCCGGGCTCCTTGCGGTCGATAACTGCAATTGCATATGCTCCGATCACTTTTTTCAATGCAGAGCGGACGGCCGATGCCAGGTCTGCGCCGTGTTTTCTCTGAGTGTATTCAATCAGTTGAAGCAGAACCTCGGTGTCGGTATCGCTCTTGAAGGTAAAACCCTTCTCTCTAAGTTGGGTGCGGAGGGTTCCGGCATTTTCGATAATGCCGTTATGCACCATGGTAAGGTCTCCGCTTTGGGAGACATGAGGATGGGCATTCGCCTCGTTGGGCACACCATGGGTCGCCCACCGGGTATGGGCAATTCCGATTGTGCCCGAGCAGTCATGCCCCTGGGCAATCTGCTCGAGATTGGCAACTTTGCCCACGGCTTTGTATATGTTCAGCACGCCGGAATCATTGACAACGGCAACGCCTGCGGAGTCATATCCACGATATTCCAGACGGTGCAGGCCTTTAATAAGAATGGGATATGCCTCCCGGCCTCCCAAATATGCTACTATTCCACACATAATAAAATGCTGTTAGCCCACCGGCAGATTAGCTGGCGGCGGGGTATTTGTTCATAACCTCGTTGTAGAGATCCTCAGGAAGGGCCTTCACGAGGGAGTGGAGGGATGTCTTGGGGAAATCTTTGAAATCCAACAGGATAAGACCGTCAAGACTGTTGTTGAAAAGAGGATCTACATTGAAGCAGATAATCTTTGCTCCAAAGGTGAAATATTTCTTGACAAGTACGGGCTGCCGGCATTTGCCATCCGAAATGGCCAGGATCAGTTTGTCGAGTTCGTCGGTATCTCCAACGTGGCTGAGCAATTGCCCGGGATTGACTGCCAGGAAATCGGAATGGAAAGGATGGGTAGGCCGTGCGATCGACTGAACATCCTTACTGCTTAAGTTGTGTTCAATGAACCAGACTATCAAACTCTGGTAGAAATCGGGAAGATCGTTGCTGATGCTTACCGGCCCGAAGAAGTATTTGGCCTCGGGGAACTTGATGATTGAAGATGCGACACCGGCCAGCAACAGACGCAGGGCCTGGACTTCACGCTGGTATTTGGGCACGATGATGGTGCGGCCAAGTTCAATGCACTTGGACATCAGTTCTTCATTCCCTTCGTCGAACTTATAAAGCGAGGCACAATAGAATCCTTTTATTCCGCCGTGATTCTTCACGACTTCGGAACCTACCCCGAGGCGGTATGCACCGACAATTTCCTTATTCGGAATGCTCCACAGGAGGAGATGATGGTAGTAGGTGTCATATTCGTCGGTATCGGTAGCTTTGCCTGTCCCTTCTCCCACGCCGCGGAATGTCAATTCGCGAAGGCGGGAGAGTTCCTTCATCGTATTGGGGATGCCGTCGATGGTTGTCAGATAGCAGCGATAATCTCCGGCTTCGAACAAGACCCTGTCATTGATTGCATCGATTTCAGCGCGGATAAGTTCCGGGTCCACTGGATCGGCCACGGGAACTTCGTAGAACTGCTCCTGTTTTTTCTTAGGAGGAATGCATTGTGCCTCAAGGGCATAGGTGCGGTTGCGCAGGTACTGCCCGAGTTCATGGACATCGTATTTCTTGATATCTTCGGCCGAAATGGGATGCCCGATGCGGACCTTCACGTTGGTGCCGTTCTTGTTAAGCATCTCATGGATGAGGCGTATGGTGCGAAGACGGGGATGTATTTTTCCGAGGAAATGGAAAAACTTGGAGTTCGTGCCCTCGAAGTAGATGGGAATCACCGGGAATCCGGAATTCTTGACCATCTTCATGACATTGTCCGCCCAGGGCCTGTCTTCTATGATCTTCTTCTTGCCTATTGCGGTCCGCTTGGCCTTCTTTTGGTAGGTGGCGACTTCTCCGGCGGGGAAGAACCCCATGGGACCGCCTTCCTTCATATGCTGAAGGGCCATTCGAATGCCCTTTATGCTCTTGGCGCTGCCGCCCTTGGTTAGATTGTCCACCGGCATGAATATGTGCTTGAGGCCGGGAATCAGAGACAGTGCGTATGTGGTGAGTATGCGGTAGTCGGGCCTTTTGCTGCCAATGACCGAACTAAGGATAAGCCCGTCTATGCTGCCGAAATGATGGTTGGAAACTGTGATAAAACCGCCTTTTTCGGGAATGTTTACAAGTTGTTCGGGAATTATTTCGTAGGTGGCGCCAACCTCCTCAAGAATCTTCTCGGCATACTCGGGGCCTTCGAAATCTGCAATCTTTTCCTGTATCGCGTTGATTTTATCCAACTCCAGCAGGCGGTGAATCCGCCGTGTAACGAAGCGGCCGAATGCCCCTTTGATTTTAAGGGCCTTCTGCAGGTCGGTTTCAGCTACTACGTACTTCTGTTTTTCCATATGGTTATGGTAAACTTGTAAGCGACAAATTTAGAAAAAAATCCCCTTTAATGCAAGCGCGCAAAAAAAAAGCAGGAATCCATGCGGAAATCCTGCTCTGGTGGGACCTGGCAGATTCGAACTGCCGACCTCTTGCGTGTGAAGCAAGCGCTCTAAACCGACTGAGCTAAGGTCCCGTTTCCCAAACGGGCTGCAAATATACAATTCTTTTTTTATTTGAGAAAATAATCGCTTCGTTTTTCAAAAGGATGTTGTAATTTTGTAATGAAATAGATAACTGATAATCATGTACGATCCCAAGTCTTCCCACGCAGGGGAGTTTATAGATAATGAAGAAGTCCTGGCCAGCCTGGAAGAGGCCCGGAAGGAAAGCAAAAACCATCAGCGGGTGCTCCAGATACTGGAAAAGGCTGCCCTTTTCAAGGGCATCAGCCACCGGGAGGCCGCGATCCTCATGGAGTGTAATGAGCCCGAACTGGAAGAGAAAATCTATGCTCTCGCCGCGAGCATAAAGCAGAAGTTCTACGGCAATCGTATCGTCCTTTTCGCGCCGCTGTACCTTTCTAATTATTGCATCAACGGCTGCGTGTATTGCCCTTATCATGCCAAGAACCGCACGATTCCCCGCAGGAAACTCAGTCAGAAAGAGATTGAGGAGGAAGTGCGTGCGCTCATCCGCACCGGGCACAAGCGTCTGGCGGTGGAGGCAGGGGAGGATCCGGTGCATAACCCGCTGGAATACATCCTTGATTCCATCAAGACCATCTATTCCGTCAACGAAGGCGGCAATTCCATACGCCGGGTGAACGTGAATATCGCCGCAACGGATGTTGAATCCTACCGCAAACTCAGGGCTGCCGGCATCGGCACCTACATCCTCTTCCAGGAGACATACAATAAGGAAAGATACCAGAAACTGCATCCCACAGGCCCCAAGAGCAACTACGAGTGGCATACGGAGGCTATGGACCGTGCCCAGGAGGGCGGATGCGACGATGTGGGCATCGGAGTGCTCTTCGGCCTGGAGAACTATATGTACGAACTTGTAGGCCTTCTGATGCATGCGGAACACCTGGAAGCACGCTTCGGGGTGGGCCCTCACACCATCAGCGTGCCGCGCATCTGCCCCGCCGACGATA
>JAFZIX010000126.1 GCA_017554135.1 Bacteroidales bacterium
CCGTGCTTAACAAGCCCGTCAAGGGTGTGAAGATACGCCGCAGCGGCAGCGGATACACCTACACTACGGTGGATGTCGCCACGCGCACATTCAACAATGCGAACTACTACCTGCCCTTCATGCGTTCGGAAATCCAGAATTCCAACGGCACGCTGGAGCAGAACCCAGGATATTAGAATATAAATCAATATAATAGTAATGATATGAAAAAGGTATTCAATCTCGTTTTTGCCGTTCTCGCTACTATGGCAGTAGTGAATTGCGGCGGCACGGTGGAAGTGCCCGAAATTCCCGAAGAGAAGCCTGAGAACCCTACTCCCGGCCCTGAAGAGCCGGAAGATGAAGGTTTCGGCGGCGACGTCACTTTCACCGCCACCATCGAATCCCTCTCCGACGGCAGTCAGCCCTCCTGGAAGAAGGGTGAGACTATCTCCGTTTTTGACGGAGAGTCTGTGGTGAAAGCAACCAACACCGCGGAAGACGGTCCTGTCGGCAAGTTCCCCGCTACCATCAAGAAGGGAACCGAGGCGATATTCGCACTCTATCCTTCAGTTGAGGGCATACGGCCCACCGCCACATCCGTCAACCTGGAAATCCCTGTCGAACAGACCGTCGGCTCGTCGGTGCCAGATTATCGTGTGGCGAAAGGCAAGAGCGACCTTCTGTATTTCCGCAATCTGGTGGCGACGGTCAAATTCACCATTGCCGTTGAAAACGTCACCAAGGTATCGTTCAAGGCCGCCGGGGATGCCAAAGTCGCCGGTACTGTCAATGTAGATTATTCCGGCGAGAATCCGGTGGTGAGCGCATCTGCATCCAGCGTGGTGCTTACCGGCCAGTTCAAGAAGGGAGATGCCTGCCAGATCACCCTTGCTCCGGCTCAACTCTCCGGATACACCCTGGAGGTCTGCAGCGGCGAGAAAGTGATCGCCCACGTGGATGGCGCGCAGACCACTCTGGCCGCGGGTTCGATTCTCGACCTTTCCGAAATCAAGGAAGACAACCCTGTCTATCAGATAACCCACCTGTGGCTCTTTGGCGGCACCATGCCGGAATGGAACTGCACCGCAGTGTTCGATATGTTCACCAAGGCAGACCAGTTCAATAATGAAGACGGCCGCGGACTCAACGCGCTGAAAGATAATTATCTGGTGCTTGACTCGGACGGCAATTTCCGCAACTGGGCCGGCGAGGACGGACGCAACTGGTGGTTCGTGTATGACGGAGCCTATAACGCTGAAGGCGGCGTGGATGTGGATTTGAAGCAGTTCTTCGATGTGCTGCCGCGCTCCACCGCGACCTATACGATCGATTCCGATAACAACGTGGTGTTCACCCTTCCCGACGGCACTACCCGTAACGCCACCATGGTGCCTGCGGGCAATTACCTGATGCCCCAGACTACCGAGAACGGCAAGCCCGGCCAGTATATCACCATCACCGACCAGGCCTTGCTGTTCCAGATTTCCGGCGGTCGCGACAATTATGGCGAGGATGTCAATATTATTTACAAGGATTACTGGCGCATCTGCGCACATCCCCGTGCGTTGTTCGTCGAGATTAAGAAGGTTGAGGAAGGATTCGTGCTCCCGGCATCTGCCTGCACTACCGACGCGGACTTTGAATATGTGGCTCCGACCTACAACTTCGATATCAACAGCCTGCCCGGCGTCTGGAATGTCTACGGAGGCAATTCGGAGCCTTATGGCATCTGGGTCAACGGCGGTTCAGGAAGCGACCCCGCATTCATCAGTCCTATCGACAAAGTATGGTGCTGGGGCCCCAAGACAGCAGATAATTCGGTTTATTGCGAATCCGACAATACCCTTACAATCAAGGTTACCGGCTTGTCCCAGACTTCGGTTTCCGGCACCATCAAATGGGAAGCGGGCGAAGATGGCAAGTTCTGGGATTGCATCTGGAGACGTAACGCAGGCGAGCCATCCGATGCGCATTTCGGGGAAGACCTCTCCAAATATTTCAGTCATCTGCCCAAGAATACTGAAACGGCCTTCTCGGTGGATCTTTCGACTATGGAGTTGTCGATTGGCGACAACCTGAAGCCACGCTTCCTCATGCCCGGAGTTCAGACCTTCACCTGCGGCAAACGCCTGGAAATCCCCAGCAACTGCTTCGGCCTCGCCTTCCACAACATGGACGCCATCCCCGTGGTAGAAGCCGACCATTACAGCGACGTCGACCGCTTCGTCAACGCCCCTCTGGATTACGTAATCATCTTCGAGAAGAAGTAGTTATTTCAACTTTTTGATCCCGCGGAGTTCGTGGGTGTCGGTGGAGATTATCATCTGAATCCGCTTTTTGCTGGAGGAGGAGATGATCTCCACCTTCGCATTGGCGAATGCGTCGCCGGCGAGGAAGGCTGCGATGGTCTGCTGGCGGTCGGTGTAGATGGGGCCGACCGGCTTGGAAGTGATGCCCTTGAGGCCGCGGTAGGCCACTTTTTCCGACTCCATCGCTCGGGTGATGTACTCCTGCATGATGTCTATATATGCGGGTAGATAGACGAGTTCGTCACCTCCGGTCATCAGTGCCGGGGCGATGGGTATGCTCACTACGTCGAAACCTTGCTTGAGTTGGTTTTCGTTGTCGGGATCTCCACCCTTTGTGAGTGTCATGTAGGTGAAGTCGTTGTCGAAGGTGAAGCGGACGAAATAGTAGAGGTCGGTGAACTTGTCGCGGTTGTAATCGGCGACGGAGCAGAATTCGTATGGCGAAACCATCCAGCGGCTGCTGATTTCTTCTTTCAACACCACATTGAATACCTCCTGCCCGGTGAGAACTATGCGGGTGGTTCGGGAAGGGAAGTCCTCCAGGCGTGCCCTGCGCGTATAAACCTTGCCTTCGCCGAAGGCGGCTATCTGGCAGAAAACCAGCAGCGCAACAAGCAAATATTTTTTCATCATCTTTCTCACGAGGGCAAATTTACACTTTATTTTATTATTTTTGTAATCTTATGAGTGAGTATATAGTATCTGCACGCAAGTACCGCCCGGACTCTTTCGAGACCCTGATAGGGCAGGACAATATCGCCAGGACCCTGAAGAATTCCATTCTTCGCGGCCAGTTGGCCCATGCCTATCTCTTCTGCGGCCCGCGCGGTGTAGGCAAGACGAGCACGGCCCGTATCTTTGCCAAAACCATCAACTGCATGCATCCTTCTGCAAATATGGAGCCATGCGGCGAGTGTGAATCCTGCGTTTCCTTCGCGGAGGGCAGGTCCTATTGCATCTATGAACTTGACGCCGCTTCCAACAATAGCGTGGAGGATATCAAGACTCTGATGGAGAAAGTGCAGATTCCCCCTCAGGTCGGCAACTATAGCGTGTATATAATCGATGAGGTGCACATGCTCAGCCAGGCGGCGTTCAACGCCTTCCTGAAGACTCTGGAAGAACCCCCGTCATACGCAATCTTCATTCTCTGCACCACCGAAAAACATAAGGTGCTGCCCACCATCCTCTCCCGCTGCCAGACCTACGATTTCAACCGCATAGGCATTTCCGATATGGTGAGGAACCTTCGCGGCATTGCGGACAAGGAGGGGGTGAAGGTGGATGATGAATCCCTGCATGTGATTGCCCAGAAGGCGGATGGCGCCATGCGCGACGCGCTCACCATCTTCGACCAGACCGTGGCCTTCTGCGGCAACGATATCCACTATGCCGACGTGATTCGCAACCTCGGCGTGCTGGACTATGAATACAGTTTCTCCCTGGTGGAGAACTTCCTGGTCAAGGATTATGCATCGGCCCTGCTGGGGTTCAACGATATTCTTTCGAAGGGTTTCAATGCCTTGCACTTTGTTTCTGCCCTCGGCGAGCATTTCCGCAATTTGCTGGTGGCCCGCACCGGCGGCCTGGATTCGCTTCTGGATCTGCCGGATTCTCTGAAGACCAAGTATCGCGAGCAGGCGTCCCGTTGCAGCCTTAAGTTCATCTACGATGCTTTGGGCATTATCACTGATTGTGAGGCCGGCTACAAGGCCAGCACCAATCAGCGGCTGCATATTGAATACGCCCTTATGAAGTTGGCGTTCCTCGGCGGTGTACCGGAATCCTCGGCTGCGGCTCCAGCCCCCGTGGAGGCTAAACCGCTGAAAACCAATAAAATACCGGAAGCGCCTCTACAGAAAACAGAGGAGAGGCGTTTCCGGGAAAGAGCTGATAATCAGCAAGATAAGCTCCACGAACTTGAAGTGCCTGCCAAAGTTGCTGCTGACGATGTTATCGAATTAATAGAGGTAGATACTGTTCCGGAAATGCCGGAACCGGCCAAAAAGCGCCCCTCCAAAGCCAAAGCCGTTATGTCCGGCCTGCTGGCCGGGGACACCCCTGCCACTCCGGACGCCACTGCCAATTCCACCCCCACTGTCATTCCGAACGAAGTGAAGGAATCTGGCGAAGCGAAGGATTCTCTTCCCTCCAACGACACCATCCGTGAAAAATGGCCCGAACTGGTAAAGGAATGCGCCGCAGGCAAGGCTCGCCTGCATAACGCCCTCAGCACCACCACCCTTACGATGGAAGAATCCGAAGGCTTCAAGAACGTTAGTTTCGAAGTGACCAACGAAGCCCAGAAAAAGTGGATTGAGGACGGGCTGCTCCGTACCATGGAAAACAGTTTCGCCCGCATCCTCGGCAACGGTAAGGTGCGCCTTTATGTGACGGTAAAGCCCTCGGAAGAAGTCGAGAAAAAAGTGTATATGCCTGCCGAAAAGGCACAGGAATTGATGAACAGCAACCCTGAGGTCCTGCATCTGGTAAAAGACCTGGGCCTCGATGCCAACTAGAACCATATGAAACTCCGCTGCGAAAATCTGGTAAAGAAATACGGCGTGCGCACCGTCGTGAAAGGTGTGTCCATGGAAGTTAACCAGGGAGAGATCGTCGGTTTCCTCGGCCCCAACGGTGCCGGCAAGACCACCAGTTTCTACATGATCACCGGGCAGATCGTCCCCAACGAAGGCCGCATTTTCCTGGATGACGAAGAACTCACCGGCCTGCCTATGTACAAGCGCGCCCAGAAGGGCGTAGGATATCTCCCGCAGGAAGCATCCGTCTTCCGCCGCATGAGCGTGGAAGATAACATCCTCTCCGTCATGGAGATGACAGGCATGAGCAAGGCGGCAAGATTGGAACGGATGGAACAGTTGATCAACGAGTTCAACCTTTCCAAAGTGCGCAAGAGCCTTGGCATCCAACTTTCTGGCGGTGAAAGACGCCGATGCGAAATCGCTCGGGCGCTGGCCATCGACCCCAAATTCATACTCCTGGATGAACCCTTCGCTGGAGTCGACCCCATCGCCGTCGAAGACATCCAGTATATAATCGCAAAACTGAAATACCGCAATATCGGAGTAATCATCACCGACCATAACGTGGGCGAAACGCTCGCAATTACAGACCGTGCCTATCTCCTCTACGAGGGCACCATCCTGCAGCAGGGGACCCCCGAATCCCTCGCCGGCGATGAAGACGTCCGCACCAAATACCTCGGCTCCGGCTTCGTGCTGAAGCGTTCCGTGTCGGTGGAACGAGCACAGAGGGAGCATGAGGAGCAGTTGAAAAAGGAGAACGAACAATGAAGATTCTTGTAATAGACGACGAGCGCGCGATACGCAATTCGCTCAAGGAGATACTTGCCGACGAAGGCTACGACGTGGATCTGGCAGAAGACGGCGCCCAGGGCATGGACCTGCTGTCCAAGGATCACTACGATGTTGTTTTCTGCGATATAAAGATGCCAGTCAAGGATGGCAACGAAGTGCTGGATTACGTGCGGGAAGAGGGAATCGACTCGGCTATGGTGATGATTACCGGCCACGGCGATCTTGAAACCGCCATCGACTGCATCAAGCGCGGGGCGTTCGACTATATCCCCAAGCCCCTGGATCTGAACCGCATCCTGATTACCGTGAAGAACGCTTCCGAGCGCACCATCCTGGTGAAGGATAACAAGGTGCTGAAGAAGAAGGTCTATGGCCAGCAGATGGTCGGCTCCTCCGCCGCCCTTCAACAAATCCGGGATATGATTGCGAAGGTGGCTCCCACCGATGCCCGCGTGCTGATTACCGGTGCGAACGGCACCGGCAAGGAACTGGTCGCCCGCAGCCTGCATCAGCAGAGCGAGCGCAGCGCGATGCCTTATATTGAAGTGAACTGCGCCGCCATCCCCTCGGAACTGATCGAGAGCGAACTGTTCGGGCATGAGAAGGGCTCTTTCACCTCCGCCATCAAGCAGCATAAGGGCAAGTTCGAGCAAGCCGACGGCGGCACCCTTTTCCTGGATGAAATAGGCGATATGTCGCTGGCCGCACAGGCGAAGGTGCTGCGTGTGCTGCAGGAGAAAAAACTCTCCCGCGTGGGCTCTGACAAGGATATTCAGGTGGATGTGCGCGTAATCGCCGCCACCAACAAAGACCTCCTGAAGGAGATAGAAGAGAAGCGTTTCCGCGAGGACCTCTACCACCGCTTGAGCGTAATCCTGATAAAAGTTCCCACCCTGGACGAGCGTAAGGAGGATATCCCCGAACTGGTGAATTACTTCGTGGAGCAGATATGCTCGGAGAACGGCAAGAGTGTGGTGGCGTTCAGCCCGGACGCGATCAAGCAACTGCAGGCGCGCCACTGGCCCGGCAATATCCGCGAACTCCGCAATGTGGTGGAGCGTCTCCTCATCCTCGGAGGTAATCCCGTTTCTGCAAAAGATGTAACTGATTTCGTATGATTACTGTACCCGACATCATCATCGCCGTGGACGGATGGTCTTCCACCGGCAAGAGCACTTTCGCCAAACTTGTGGCGAAGCATTTCGGTTTTCTCTACCTTGATTCCGGTGCAATGTACAGGGGAGTGACCCTGCTTGCTATGGAGAATGGGCTGATCGGTCCGGACGGCATCGACGAGCCTGGCCTCAAGAAGGCCCTGGACGCAGGATTCGACCTGCATTTCGAGCGCCCTGCCGAAGGCGGTACCCGTCTTTTCAGTGGGGAGAGGGATATAGAAAAGGAGATCCGCACGATGGAGGTTTCTTCCTACGTTAGCCCGATTTCCGCCGTGCCGTTTGTGCGCAGTTGGGTGGATGAACGCCTGCACGCATTCAGTGTGAAGGGGCGCGTTATCATGGACGGTCGCGACATCGGCACCACCGTTTTTCCCGCTGCGGAACTGAAGATTTTTATGACCGCGAGCGATGAGGTGCGTGCGCAGCGTCGCTATGATGAGTTGGTACAGAAGGGAACTCCTGCCACTATGGAGGAGGTGATGAAGAACCTGAAGGAGCGCGATTACATCGATTCACATCGCGAGACCTCGCCTCTGAGGCGTGCCGAGGATGCGTTCGAACTGGATAATTCCGATATGAATCTGCACGAGGAACTGGTTTGGATCCAGGGCCTGATTCAGGGCAGGTTCGGCATTCTTGGCTGATGACCGTAGAGATTGACAGTAATTCCGGTTTTTGCGGGGGGGTGATCCGGGCCATCGGTGGCGCGGAGAAGTTTCTCGCTGAACGTGGGGAACTGTTTTCTCTTGGGGCTATTGTCCATAATGAAGCGGAGTTGGCGCGGCTACAGCATAAAGGTTTAATTACATTAGACTCTTTAAATGCTGCGCCGGCGTCTTTCACCGTCTCGCCAAAAGAAGGCTCGACGGCAAAAGCGCCGGTCTCCGCGAATAAAACGCTGCTGATCAGGGCCCATGGGGAGCCGCCGGCGACTTATGAGCTGGCGCGGGAAAAAGGCTTCGAGGTGATAGATTTCACCTGCCCCGTGGTGCTGAAGATACAGAAGAGCATACGGGAGGCGAGCCGGAGGCATTCTCCTGACGGGCAGATAGTCATCTTCGGGAAGATCGGTCATGCGGAGGTGCTGGGGCTGGTCGGGCAGGTGGATGGCAAGGCCGTTGTGGTAGAGAATCTGCCGCAGTTGGAGGTTGCCATCGCATCGGGCGAAATCGACATTTCCCGCCATATCGACATCTTCTCTCAGACCACCAAGAGCCCTACTGAATATGATGAACTATGCGCTTATCTGGCTTCGCGGATGGCGGCGCCCGGATTGCTGGAGGTGCATAACACCATCTGCAGTCAGGTCGCATCCCGCCACAAGGAACTTGTGGATTTCGCCCGCGGGCACGATGTGATAGTGTTCGTGGCGGGGAAGGAGAGTTCCAACGGGCGGGTGCTGTGCGATCTCTGCGCTAGCGTGAATCCGCGCACGCACAAGGTAGGATCGGTGGCGGAAATAGATCCTTCCTGGTTCAGCGTTGCGGACTCCGTTGGAGTCTGCGGGGCCACATCCACGCCCAAATGGCTGCTGGAAGAAGTAGCGGGGCATATCAAAAATTTGCATTAATCCGGCAGAATCATTATTTTTGCACGTTATACTCGAAACTAATTAATTGATATTTATATATATGGCAACAACAGCTGATTTCAAAAACGGCCTCTATCTGAATTACAATGGTAAGCCTTGCATGATCGTATGGTTCCAGCATGTCAAACCCGGCAAGGGTCCTGCTTTCGTGAAGACAAAACTCCGTAATCTTGAGAATGGCCGCATCCTTGAAAATACTTTCACCGCCGGTGCAAAGATCGAGACCATTAACGTTGAGCGTCGTCCCTATCAGTTCCTTTATGGCGACGAAGACGGCTTCAACTTCATGCACGAAGAAACCTACGAGCAGATCCATCTCCCTCACGATGTTGTGGAGAATTCCGACCTCATGAAGGAAGGCCAGCACGTGGAAATGATGTTCGTGGCCGATGAAGAGCGCTGCCTCACCTGCGAACTTCCTACCTATGTGACCCTCGAAGTCACCTATGCCGAACCCGCAGTGAAGGGTAACACCGCCTCTACCTCTGCCTTGAAGGAAGTCACCCTCGAGACTGGTGCCAAGATTATGGTTCCCCTCTTCATCAACCAGGGAGAC
>JAFZIX010000127.1 GCA_017554135.1 Bacteroidales bacterium
GTGCCGGTAATCGCCGACGGCGGACTCCGTTATAGCGGCGACATAGTCAAGGCCCTGGCCGCCGGAGGATCCACCGTCATGTGCGGATCCATCCTCGCAGGCGCCGACGAAACTCCCGGAACCATCAGCGAAGACTTCAAGAACGGCAAGAAGTTCAAGGTTTACCGCGGAATGGGATCCATCGATGCGATGGAGGCCGGCTCGCGCGACCGCTACTTCCAGACCGGTGCGATGAAACTCGTTCCGGAAGGCATAGTGGGCAAGGTCCCCTACAAGGGCCCCGTGACCGACATCATCTACCAGTTAATCGGCGGCCTCCGCTCCGGAATGGGATACTGCGGAGCCCACACTATACAGGAACTCTGGAACGCCCGCTTCGTACGGATTACCTCGAACGGCGTCATAGAGAATCACCCTCACGACCTCATAATCGCCAAACCCGCCCCTAACTACAACAAATAGATGGAAAGGATTCTGATACTGGACTTTGGCTCGCAATACACAATGCTCATCGCCCGCCGCATCCGCGAAATGAACGTCTATTGCGATATTGTCCCCTTTAACAGAATTCCCTCCATCACCCCCGACATCAAAGGCATCATCCTTTCCGGAAGCCCCTCCAGCGTCCGCGGGGAGAATGCGCCTCAACCCGACCTCAGCGGAGTGCCCGCAGGCCTGCCCATCCTGGGCATATGCTACGGCGCACAGTGGCTCGCCTGGAAGCATGGCGGCAACGTCACCTCTTCCGGCAGCCGCGAATACGGCCGCGCAATCCTTACTGTCAAGGATTCCGCCGACCCTCTCCTGAAGGATGTGCCCGCCAGCAGCCAGGTCTGGATGAGCCACGGCGACACCATCACCGCCCTGCCGGCAGAATTCAAAGTCATAGCCTCCACCGAAGCAGTCTGCAACGCCGCCTTCAAAATTGAAGGGAAGCCGGTCTGGGGAATACAGTTCCACGCGGAAGTTCACCACAGCGAATTCGGCAAGCAGATCCTGCGCAACTATGTGCTCGGCATCTGCGGATGCGCCGGCTCCTGGACTCCCGCGAGTTTCGTAGACTCCACCGTGGTCGCCCTGAAAGAACAGATAGGCTCCGACAAGGTGGTGCTCGGCCTCTCCGGCGGAGTGGATTCCTCGGTGGCCGCGCTGTTGCTGCACAAGGCCATAGGAGAGCAACTTCACTGCATCTTCGTGGACAGCGGCCTTCTCCGCAAGGATGAATTCAGTTCAGTGCTGGAGTCCTACAAAGGCATGGGCCTGAATGTGAAGGGCGTGGATGCGAAAGAGAGATTTCTCAAGGACCTCTCCGGCCTTACCGAACCAGAGCAGAAACGCAAATCCATAGGCAGGAACTTCGTGGAAGTCTTCAATGCCGAGGCTGCAAAGATAGAAAACGTGCGCTGGCTTGCCCAGGGCACCATATATCCCGATGTCATAGAATCTTCGGCGGTGCCCGGCGCATCGGCCACCATCAAGAGCCATCACAACGTGGGCGGCCTGCCCAAGGAAATGAAACTCAAGGTGGTGGAACCGCTGCGCCTTCTCTTCAAGGATGAGGTCCGGCGCGTAGGCAAGGTGCTCGGACTGGACCCGCACATTCTCGGAAGGCATCCCTTCCCCGGCCCGGGTCTGGGCATCAGGGTGCTCGGGGAAGTTACGGCCGAAAAGGTGACCATCCTCCAGGAGGCCGACAAGATTTACATCGACGCTCTCCGGAGCCACGGCCTGTACGACCAGATATGGCAGGCCGGAGCCATCCTCCTGCCCATCAAGAGCGTGGGAGTGATGGGAGATGAAAGGACATACGAATATACTATAGCGCTGCGGGCGGTCACGTCAGTGGACGGAATGACTGCCGACTGGGTGCGTCTCCCCTACGATTTCCTTGCGGAAGTATCCGATGCTATAATCCGCGGAGTCAAGGGAGTCAACCGGGTCGTGTACGACATCTGCTCCAAACCGCCGGCAACCATTGAATGGGAATAGAAACCATCAAAAACCAATAAACAAATTATGACGAAAGCACAAACTGAAGGCATCTACGATGCCCGCACCCTTGGCAAAGGGAAAATGCTAACCCTCGGGCTCCAGCACATGTTCGCAATGTTCGGAGCGACTGTCCTGGTCCCCGTCATCACGGGTCTCTCGATGTCCGCAACCCTGCTCTTCGCAGGTCTCGGCACTTTGATTTTCCACCTCTGCACCAAGTTCAAGGTTCCTGCATTCCTGGGATCCTCTTTCGCATTCCTCGGCGGATATGCGACCGTAGTGCAGATGGACATGGCCGGCGGACTCACCCAGGCCCAGGCTCTCCCCTACGCCTGCATCGGTGTCTTCTGCGCAGGTCTCATCTACTTCATCCTGGCAGGCCTCTTCGCAGCATTCGGCCCCCAGAAGGTGATGCGCTACTTCCCGCCCATCGTGACCGGACCCATCATCATCGCCATCGGCCTCATCCTTGCCGGTTCCGCAATCAACAACTGCAACCAGAACTGGTGGATCGCCCTGCTCGCAATCGTTATCATCATCGTCTGCAACATCTGGGGCAAGGGCATGATCAAGATCATCCCCATCCTTCTCGGTGTGCTCGGCTCATATATTGTCGCAGCCTGCTTCGGACTCTGCGATTTCAGCGCAGTCAAGGAAGCCGCCTGGATCGGACTTCCCGTCAAATGGGAGAATACCGCAATCTCAGTCTTCAGCAATCCCAACTGGGGCCTCATCGTGGCAGCCATCATCGCCATCATCCCTATCTCCCTCGCAACCATGATGGAGCATATCGGAGACATGTGCGCTATCTCCTCCACCACAGGAATCAACTATCTCGAGAATCCCGGCCTGCACCGCACTCTCATGGGTGACGGTCTCGCCACCGCGCTGGCATCCCTCTTCGGAGCCCCCGCAAACACCACATACGGCGAGAACACCGGCGTGCTCAACCTCACCAAGGTCTATGACCCCCGCGTGATCCGCATCGCAGCAGTGTTCGCCATCATCCTTTCCTTCTGCCCCAAGTTCTCCGCACTCATCGGGGCAATGCCCGCAGCCACCATCGGCGGCGTCTCCCTCGTGCTCTACGGTATGATCTCCGCAGTCGGTGTGCGCAACGTGGTTGAGAATCAGGTGGACTTCAAGTCTTCCCGCAACGTCCTCATCATGGCCCTCATCCTCGTGCTTGCGATCGGCATTTCCTATAGCCAGGCCGGCAGCCTCGACCTCGGCTTCACCAAACTCTCCGGCCTTGCAGTCGGCGCTCTGGTCGGCATCATCCTGAATGCCTGCCTGCCCGGCAAGGACTATGAGTTCGGAAAGAATGCCCTCGGCGACAAGTCCGTCGATTTCGAAGTTAACAGATTAGAGAAAAATGACTGATAGCAAACTGATCGAATCCATCCGTGTAGTGCCGGATTTCCCCGTGAAGGGAATCCAGTTCTTCGATGTGACCACGCTTTTCAAGAATCCGGAGGCCTACAAAGAGGTCCTGGACAGGATTTGCGCCATCTACAAGGATAAAGGCATCACCAAGGTGGCCGGCATCGAGTCCCGGGGATTCATCAGCGGAGCGGCTATAGCAGACCGGCTTGGCGCGGGATTCGTTCCCGTGCGCAAGCCGGGTAAACTGCCGGCCGACACCATTTCGGAGTCTTATGCCAAGGAATACGGCACCGATACGATTGAAATGCATGCCGATGCCATCGGTCCGGAGGATGTGGTGCTGATCCACGACGACATCCTCGCCACCGGCGGCACGGCCATGGCGGCAATCAGGCTCGCCCGCCAGTTGAATCCGAAAAAGATATACGTCAATTTCATAATCGACATTACCGATGTGCCCCGCAGCGCGCCCCTTCCCGAAAACGTGGAAGTGAGCGCGGTGCTGCACCTTTCGGAAAGATAAACCTTTATTCATTAATAATATTTAGTTCATAAATTACATTTTATGTCCAAAAAAATCATCATCGCGTGTGCTATTGCTGCGCTCGCCTTCGCTCAAGGAGCAAAGGCCCAGACCAACCTCCAAATGTTCTATGACCTCGGACGCGGTTACGCAACCACAACCTTCGAGGGCTTCTACGGTAACAACTGGGGAGACACCTTCTTCTTCATCGATCACTACTATGCCACTTCTGCAGACCGCAAGAATACCGGTGCGGGCACCGCATTCAACGGCAGTTACTTCGAGATCGAGCGCAACCTCAACTTCTGGAAGGATTCCAAACTCAAGGACCTCAGCGTCCGCGTAGAGTATGACGGAGCAACCTGGGGCGCAGGTGTCGCCTGCCTGGGTCTGAATTACTTCCTCCACAATGCAGACTTCAAGAACATCTACACCGTCGCCCTCATGTATGACTATCATATCGGCTACGGCAGCGCATCCGTTCCGCTCAAGTTCTCCGGCGTATGGGGCATGAACGATTTCCTCGGTGTCGAAGGCCTCCGCTTCAGCGGCTTTATCGATATCTGGGGACTTGACAGCGCATTCGACACCGACGGCAATCCGCTCAATGGTGCCGAAAAGAACACCAAACTCAGCATCCTTACCGAGCCCCAGATCTGGTACAACGTGGGCAAGCACATCGGTGTTGACAACCTGCATCTCGGCGGCGAGGTGGAACTTTCCCTCAACTTCGCAGGCAACTACGGATTCATGTGCAATCCCTGCATCGGCTGCAAATGGATTTTCTAATCTGACGCTTTATGGCAAACTTTCTTGAAAAAGCCTTTGGATTCAAGAGCGGCGTCAACAA
>JAFZIX010000128.1 GCA_017554135.1 Bacteroidales bacterium
AAACGGAGTAATCAGAATCTTACGCAGCCGTCCGGGATGTTTCCTGTGCGAATGCTTCCTCTCCTGCAGCGGACGCATTTTCTCTTCCAGTTTCAGCAACAGCCGGCGCGTGCGTTTCTGCTCTGAAATGACACTCTCAGGCGCATCTCCTGAAGAGTCTTCCGGCATCTCGGCTTTCTCGATACCCTCGGTATCATCTACCGCTATAGGCTGGCCGAAACGGATGGTAAGCCCCGTGCGGAAGGTCTTATAATCATCATACACCAAGCCAACGGGCACTATATAAACCGGCTTGTCCACTTCTTCCACTGCCCTGAGCGCTATGCGCGCTATACCCTTGCGCAGCGGCAGAAGCCCGGGCTCCTGGCTGTGCCTGCCCTCCGGGAAGATGCAGAAGGGGAGTCCGGCGTTCAGTGAATTCACCGCATTGCGGAAAGTCCAGTCATTTTCCGCCAGGCTCTCTGCCCCGTCCCTGATACGGTAGATGGGCAGGATCTTGAGGAAATTCAAGATGCGCGCAGTCGCAGGCTTGCGGAAGATATCGGCCCTGGCGGCGAACACCATCGGATGTTTTTCCGAAGAAAGCACTGCGAGCGCATCCAGCAGCGTATTCACGTGATTAGGCGAATAGATGATGGCAGCATCCGTGGGGATATTCTCCCGTCCTATATAATCCACCCGGTGCAGCATGCGGCGGAAGGTCCACCGCACGTAGCGCACAAGCAGATTGTAGGATCGGTTATTTTCGTAAACGAGTTTCATCAGCTGAGCAGACCGCAGATTAATACACCGAGATAATTGCCGACAGCATAACCCACTATACCTATACTCAGTCCGGGCATGAGCACACGGCTGTTGCGCATGGAGGCTGCTATCATGGGCACGAAGGGCGGGGAATTGATATAGGTGACGGACGCTATAACTGCAGTATCTGCATCCACCTTGAAGAATTTGGCGGAAAGCAACTGCAGAGAGAGCGAGATAATCTCCATGAAGAAGAGGAATCCTATTATCCAGAACGCTCCGGTGAAGTCCAGGGTGCGCACATCAGCCATCGAGGCAACCACGAGCGAGAAGATGTAGATGAAATACATTCCCATATCGTAGCCGTATTCCAACTTGTGCACGGGTTCCCAGAAGGATACCAGGATGCCGAGGGTGGTAATAGCCAGGATGAAGAACATCATGAAGGTGCCGGGCAGCAGCTTGGAAAGACCGATTGCAAAGCCTGCAGCCAATGCAACCACCACCAGCGTGATGCCGAGATTTTTCAACGCATGACCCATGCCGCGCTTGGTGAAGAGCCCTTTGTAGGGGTTCTTCTCTTCACCGGCTTCGAGGACTGCCTTCTCATCGTAATTATCCAGAGTCTTGACGGGCAGCCATCTGCGTGCAAGCTTGATACCGATGGCCATGATGAACACCAGGTAGGTGAAGGATACCATCATGTCGTAGGTATTCAGCAGGGCGTACTGCTGGCCGTCCACCTCCAGCATTTTGCTGACAGCCGCCATATTAACGGTGCCGCCGGTGAGGCAGGCGGTATACATGCCCGCTACCTGGGGTCCGTTGGGAATGTGGGGCCCGAAGATGGGATACCCGGCAACAATGGCAACAATCACGGCAACCAGTCCTGTAATCATGGCGATAAGTTGGTCCCTGGTTTCACTCTTGCGGAAGGTGAAACTGAAGAGCATCAGCGGAATCGCAAGCGGAATCATAGCGTTGGAAAGAGCATTCTGCACGGTGGCAAGTTCTTTCCCTGCGGGAAGAACGCCGATATTCGCCAGAATGGCTCCCAGGAAATAGAGCATCAGGATAGGACCGATTTTTCCTATCCACTTGACCTTGCGGCAGAGCCACAGCACACCGGCCGGGATGACGCAATAGCAAATCAGGAGAATTGCGAAAAGAAAGTAATTCATATATTAAAAACCATATTTGTCTATGAGTTTGCGGGAGAGTTCTACAGGATCCTGTGGCTGCCTGTAGTCAATTTCAGTTACTGCAGGTTCTGCCCAGCGTACTTCGTGGTAGCGCAGTCTTTCGTTGAAATTCCCCTCAGATACCAACTTCCCGTCCTGTATGCCGGCGATAATATCGTCGCAGAACAACATCCAACGAGGTTTATAATAACTACCAACCAGTCCTGCCCACTGCCTGTTGGCATAATCTACCAGATTGGTACTGTTTCCCCAAGTGCTTACTATGGTGCGGGCGCTGCGCTCGTAGTAGTCCTTCTCTTCGGGAGTCCTACCCCAGTTGCGGGCCGCCTCGTTCCATTCCTGAAGGTTGAATTCGGGCACGCAGGCTAGTAAGGCGTCGCAATCGTCGAAGACTTCGCTCATCTCCGCCTTGATGGCTTTTGCCATCTCCAGGTCGCGGGCGTTCCATGCCACTTCCAAACTATCTTTGAGTATGTCGAAGTAATCTCCCAGCGCCTGGCGTCCGAGGTTGACGAGGTCGTACTTGTATTCATAGCGGTCGGAGCCTATCTCCAGCATCTTTCTCCAGGCATAGTCCATGATGGGGGTGCGGCCCTTGATGTCCGGATACTTCACCGTCCATTTCCACCAGTGCCCGAACTTGGGATGTCCGTTCATGGATACTCCCGAGCCGGTGTACTGCGGGGCGACGTTCATTATGAGGTCGTGCCAGAGTTCGCGGGCGGCTGCATCCTCCCGGCCGATATGGCGGTCGGCAAGTTTGTCTATCCATTCATCCGGCGTCTGGGGATAATTCCAGGCGCGGCTGAGAACGAATTCATAATAATAAGGATTGGTGCCGAAGCCCTCCAGCGTGGATCCAACTCCCTTCATGTTTGCTCCACCATCGAGGAAGGTCTCTTCGTAGAAGGGGATGAGAGTGGGGAAGTTGCCGTTGAAGAGGGTGTTGCCGCCGAAATTCAGCAGGGCGCATGCTATGTAGGGATGCCCGTAGAAGCGTTCCGTCAGTTTCCATCCGAGGACCCAGTCCACATGGTAGTCCAGCATTATCAGTTTGTCGGTGGGGACGGTGCCGAGGAAGGCCTCCATCAGTTCCGGCGTCCAGTGCTTGCGGTCGTTGATGAGGAACCATCCCATCTGCAGCCAGACAGCCTCCGGGTCGGCGGACTCCAAAGAACCGTAGAATGCCTTGCCCATGGCGGATAGCGTCTCCACATCCCATGAGGGTGCATCCACCTCGTTGAAAGGGTCGAGCCCGTAGATATGGTCGGTGCCGTAAAGGACGGTCTGCTCTTCTATATATACCTTCTGCACCTTCGCATAGAGGGAATCAGTGGGGGAGAGGAACCAGCAGCGGTACTGCGGGCCGAAGCCTCCCCAGTTGCTCACATGGGTGATTTCCGCTTCCGGATGCATCTCCTTGAAGACCGCCGGCACGCTGCCGCTGAAGGAATGAAGCACCGGGCGCATAGAGAGTGCACGCTCGCGCTTGAGGATCTTCTTCTGGAGTTCTGCCTGGCCGTCTATCCAGTCCTGAGGCAGAGGGCCCTGGAAGGAGTTGATATTCACCATCCTGTGCCAGGCGAGATGGGCGGGGCCTGTAAAGTGAGCGCGAATCTGGTCATCGCTCATGCCGAAACGCCTCCAAACACGCTGCCAGACCGCTTCTTCTCCCGTAGTGGCGAGAGGCATGTTCACTCCGTTCAGTGCCATCCAGTCTATAAACCTCTCCCATTCCTTCCATCCCCACCAGGGCATGGTGTAGCCGAAGGTGCAGTAGTTGAGGTAGAAACGGTACGGAACCTTGGCGCTTACACTGACAGGCTCGGGAACCTCGGGCAGTACGTCCGGCATCTCTACCGGATGAGCGGCGTATTCCGAAACCGTGGTGAGGCAGTAGTTGTTAAGGTAATAGTTAAGACCGACCGCCATTGTGCCGGCATTGTGTGCCTCTATCACTATCTTGCCCTTCTCGGAACGGAGGGTGAAGGAG
>JAFZIX010000129.1 GCA_017554135.1 Bacteroidales bacterium
CGATGATGGCAGACCTCAAACCCTTCCTCGGCGCGGTCAACGCGGCCGAGCGTGCGGCAGGCCGTCCGGACATGACCCTGGACACGCTGATGGTCAAGCTCTTCGAAGAAGTGCAGTACGTCTGGCCGCGCCTGGGCTATCCTCCGCTGGTGACGCCGTTCAGCCAGTACGTAAAGAACACCGCCCTGATGAACCTGCTGAACGTCATCAAGGGCAACCCCCGCTGGACCACCATCGACAAGGATACCTGGGGCATGATACTCGGCAAGATGGGCCGCCTGCCCGGAGAACTCGCCCCCGAGATCGTGGCGCTCGCCAAGGAAAAGGGCATGGAGTTCTACGACGGCAACCCGCAGGACATGTATCCGGACGAACTCCCCAAGTTCCGCGAGATGATGAAGGAGGAAGGATGGGACGAGGGTCCCGACCAGGAGGAACTGTTCGAGTTCGCGATGCACGAAAGGCAGTACCGCGACTTCAAGTCCGGCCTGGCCAAGCAGCGCTTCAACACCGAACTGGAGGACTTCCGCGCCAAGGCAGGAGCGCCCATAAAGGTGGTCCGCCCCGTGGTGGAGACCCCCGAATTCAGCGCGGAAGAATATGCCCAGAAATACCCCAAGGCCGTGCCCGTGCAGGCTCCCGTGAAGGGACAGTTGCTCTGGCAGGTGGATGTTGAGGATGAATCCGCAGCGCCAATCGCAGGCACAGCCGTAAAGGCCGGTGAAGCAATGGGTTACGTGCAGACCTACTATGGTCGCGAAGAAATCATTCCTGCCCGTGACGGCCGCATAGTGGCGGTTACCGGCAAGCAGGGCAAGAACGTTGTCAAAGGTGAAATAGTAGCATACGTAGAATAATGAAAAAGATACTCATTGCAATCGCCGCCGTCCTGCTGCCGCTTGCCCTGAACGCAGATGGCGTGAATGACGATAAACCTATCAAACAGAGCAAGATAGTCTATCTCTATCCCGAAGGCCAGGCGGCCGGAAAGGGCATAGTCGAGAACGGCGTGGAAATCACCCTGGGCCCCGGCGAAGACAACGGCAAGCACGGCCCCGAAACCGTGAAGCCCGTGGGGATGGTCTATGACATCGGCGATAGCGCCCGTATGGAGTTCTACTTCGCCGAGAACCCCAACGGCCTGATGATTATCAACTGCCCCGGTGGCGCCTACTGGTTCGTGGCAGAGGTGAACGAGGGCTATTGCACCGTGGAATGGCTCCTGAGCCAGGGAATCAGCGTATGCAATATGTTTTACCGCCTACCCTACGGCCACAAGACCGTGCCTCTCACCGATGTGCAGAACGCCTTCCGCTACTGCCGTTATCATGCGGCGGAGTGGGGGATAGACAAGATCGGCGTGATGGGATTCAGTGCCGGAGGGCATCTGGCTGCCAGCGCATCCACCCTTTTCGTGGACGACATCACCCGCCCGGACTTCTCCGTGCTGATTTATCCTGTTATTACGATGGAGCCCGGAGTTACTCACCAGGGGAGCAAGGAAAACCTGATCGGCCACAAATGGACAGCGGAAGATGAGGAGTGGTACAGCCTTCACAAGCGCGTGAGCAACCGCACCCCCGTCACCTTCCTGGGCCTCAGCGGCGACGATACTGCGGTGCCTATCCAGAATAGCATCGATTACTACTACGCCCTGCGCCAGCACGGCATCACCGCCACCATGCACATCTATCCCGGTGGTGGCCACGGCTGGGGATTCAATCATCCGCCGTACCGCAAGGGGGACGGCCTGGGAAGCTATAGGGAAACCTTCAAGGCGGACCTCGCCAAGTTCCTAAAGGATCAGATAGTTAAATGATAATAGCGCCGGCAGGCGCTATTTTTTACAGTTTCGCCACGACAGCGGCTTTGATAGCGAAATAGTTGTTGGAGCCGCTTTCCAGAAGGCGGTATTCGCCATGGTTGCCCCAGGAGGCGGGAGCGTCGCTGATGCTGCAGTCTTCTCCCGTGTCGTTCTGCACGAAGTCCTTTATGCTATTCTGCCAGGATAAGATGCGTTCACCTGCCTGTTGGGCGCTGGACAGTCCTGTGCAGAGTTCCTTGAGGTATTTTACATAGAGTGCGCTCCAATCTTCATACTGGAGAATCTTGCTCACGAGAGGCCTGGAAGAATCCCCCCATTTCAGCGGATTCTGCCTTCCGGAATCACTCTGCACACCACAGTTGTGCGATGTTCCGAGGGTGTTGTCGTAGTCGTAGGGGATGAAATAGACTTTATATTGTTTCTCATCCTTGCTGTTGAAATAGAGGTAGTAGTTGTTGGAATTGTTCCAGTAATCGTCCCACATTCCCACGGCCACGTTCACGGCATAAGTTCGGAGGAACAGGTCTATGTCCATGACACTGGAAATCCACTCCCGGAACGCCGTTCCCTGCAGACTGTTCAGGTTCGATATAAAATCCTGGAGCTGGGACTTCGCTTTCGGGAAGTTGGAGTCTTTTCCGGTTTTCCGTTCATAAACATGCTCATGCAAATTGTCGTCCTGCCCCATGTCTGCATTAGTGCTCTTGAGGTCGGCTCCGTAGCTGCATTTCCATATATTGCCTTCCGTCGATCCAAACAATTCCGTGCGCCTTCCCAGATACTCTTTGTTCACATGCTCCATCAACCCGTAAACTCCGTAGTACATTTCATCCCCTTCACCGACTTTCAGCCACAGGCGGGCGTATACGTCCCGGATGGCTGTCCAGACACCGAAACTGCGGAACAGGTCGAAGCAATAGATCTCCCTCACATAGGCAGGGTCGTCCTTGAACCATTTGAGGTCGAAACGCTTGATTCCAAGGGCTGTTTGATCCCGGTAATGATTGGTTTTGATGCCAAAGTGGACGTGACGGAATTCCGACCCTTCCTGAGGCCTCCTGCGTGAGGTGTTTCCCTTGAGACGGAGCCCTACGCTATCCAGATCGGCCACTTCATCTCCCTGGCGGAAACTCATGGCGCAGCAGACGAACTCCTTGGTATTATTGTTCTTGTCGTATTCGCTCAAGAGCCTGTCCCACTCCTTCTGGCTTACGGAGATATGCACTTCCGG
This sequence comes from Bacteroidales bacterium, assembly GCA_017554135.1. Lineage (GTDB taxonomy): Bacteria > Bacteroidota > Bacteroidia > Bacteroidales > UBA932 > Cryptobacteroides. Next base: position 3,057 of record JAFZIX010000129.1, read on the forward strand.
CATGTCGGAATCTTCGTAAACGTTCGGGCCCGGGGATTCCTTGATCGCCTCCGGCCTGCAGGCCGCAAGGCATAGCAAGAAGACCAGCAGTTTTATATGGGCTCGCATAGCAAAGTGGCTGAAGTGCAGTCAATTACGCGGACGCGAACATAATCGCCGGCCTTGTGGGCGATGTCGTCCCAGACGCACATCTTGTTGGATCCGGTGCGGCCGCAGAGCTGTGATTCACCCTTCTTGGAAGGACCTTCCACCAGCACCTCGAATTCACGGCCCACATCTCGCCTGTTGCTTTCCAGCGACAGGCGGTTCTGCAGTTCGATCAGCTCGTTCAGGCGGCGGGTTTTAACCTCCAAAGGAATATCATCGGGATAATTGCGGGATGCCAGGGTTCCGGGGCGTTCGGAATAGTTGAACATGAAAGCGGCATCGTATCTCACCTCCTCGAAAATGCTCAGAGTGTCCCGGAATTCATCCTCGGTCTCGGAGCAAAATCCCACGATGGCATCTGTCGTGATGCCGCAGTCCGGCATGACCTCGCGTATCTTCGCGACGCGTTCCAGGTACCACTCCCGGGTGTAGCGTCGGCGCATCTTCTCGAGGATGCGGTCGTTGCCGCTCTGCACTGGCAGATGGATGTGATGGCAGATGTTGGGCCAGGCGGCCATGGTTTCTATCACCGCATCGGAGATGTCTTTCGGATGGGAAGTGGAGAATCGCACGCGAAGCGTCGGGGAAATGGCGGCCACCAGCGCCAGCAGTTTCGCAAAGTCCACATCTTCAAAGAGATAGGAATCCACGTTCTGCCCCAGGAGGGTGACCTCCTTGTATCCGGCCTCAACGCATTCGCAGGCCTCGCGGACGATGGTGTGCCAGTCCCGGCTGCGCTCGGCGCCGCGGGTGTAAGGCACTACACAGTAGGAACATACGTTGTTGCATCCGCGCATTATGGAGATGAAGGCGGATACCCCGTTCTTGTCGATGCGTACCGGGGAGATGTCGCCGTAGGTCTCCTCGCGGGAGAGCTCCACGTTGATGCCTTTGGCGCCTTCATATACTGCCTGCAGCAGGTCAGGAAGGCTCCTGTAGGCATCCGGCCCGGCAACCACATCCACCTTTCCGGTGTCCAGCAGGGCGTCCTTCAGGCGCTCCGCCATGCAGCCGAGTATGCCCACTATGAGCCCCGGGCGCTTTTTGCGGAAGGTGTTGAAATAGTCGATGCGGCCCCAAATGCGCTGCTCGGCGTTGTCGCGTATCGAGCAGGTATTGGCCATTATCACATCCGCCTCCTTTATGTTTTCGGTGCGGCCATACCCTTGCTTCGCCAGAATCGAGAACACCACTTCCGTGTCGTTCACATTCATCTGGCAGCCGTAGGTTTCAATGTAGACGTTCTTCACGCCGCAAAGATATGCAAAAAATGCTTATCTTTGTAAATTAGAGTATATGAAGAAAGCAATCAAAATATCCCTGCTTCTGCTGCTGGCGGCGTTTGTGCTGACGGGGTGTGTGAGCAAGTACAAGAAGATCAAGGTGTCTTCGTTCGAGGTGGAGAGTGTGGTGCCGTCGAGCCTCCGCAGTGCCAATGTTGTGGTGGCGGTGGGGATTAACAATCCGGCGCCGGCGTTCCAGCTGCGGGATATAGAGGCTACGGTGAAGCAGAACGGCAATGTGATGGGCCTTGTGACCGGAGAGCCGGTTTCTGTTGATGGAAAATGCGAGCGTGTGTACCGCATTCCGCTGCAGGCGCAACTCGCTGAAGGAGTGGGGATTATGCAACTGCTTGCTACCTACAAGAGTTTCAATCCAGAGGAATTCACTATAGATTTGCATGCCCGCGCGAACGTTGCCGGCAAGATTGGCAAAGATATTGATTATAAAGATGTGCCTCTGAGCAAATTCATAAAGGAATGAAAAGAATAGTCATAGCATTGTCCATCCTTTTATGCGCCGCACTTTCAGCAAGTGCACAGCAGGTCGTGCCTCCGGGCTACGTGCTGGTGGACTCCCTGGTTTTCACGCCCCTGGCAGCGGTGGACTCCACTCTCGAAGGCAGCACCATCTTCAACGTGATGTCGGAAGGAGTC
>JAFZIX010000130.1 GCA_017554135.1 Bacteroidales bacterium
ATACCGGCTCCGTGGACGGCAAGGAAGCGGTGCTTTGGTTCGTGAGCGATCCCTACTGCTCGGTGGTCACGCGTCCGGAAAAGGAAATCAAGTTCTTCGAGAAGAAGCTGATACGCGCCGGGGCAAGCGAAACCTTCCGTTTCGAGGTGGATCCCGCCCGCGATCTGGGCTATCTGGACGGCAACGGTAAGTATTTCGTAGAACCCGGGGAATTTCATATCCTGGTAGGAGACAAGAACCTTAAATTGAATCTGTAATGCGCGCATTCCTGCTGGCCGCGGCTCTGTCGCTTTCAATTTCAGCCTTCGCGCAGAGGAGCGAGGTGCTGCTGGATAAGGGCTGGAAGTTCCACTGGGGAGATGCCCCGGAGGCATTCGCCCCCGCTTATGACGACTCCGCTTGGCAGGACGTTTGCGTGCCTCACGATTGGGCTATCTATGGCCCTTTCAGTCGCGAGTACGACCTCCAGAACGTGGCTGTCACCCAGAATTACGAGAAGAAAGCGACCCTCAAAACCGGCCGTACCGGAGGCCTGCCTTATGTGGGCTGCGGATGGTACAGGCGCAGTTTCGAAGTCCCTGCCGGCAGACGGGCGGTGCTGCTCTTTGACGGTGCGATGAGCGAGGCCCATGTCTGGGTGAACGGCCGCGAACTCTGCTACTGGCCATACGGCTATAATTCTTTTTATGTGGATGTTTCGGATGCCGTCCGTCCGGGATCGAACTCCCTGGCGGTTAGGCTGGAGAATCTTCCGAATTCCTCCCGCTGGTATCCCGGAGCCGGGCTCTACAGGAACGTGCATCTGATTCTGACCGATGCGGTCCGCGTGCCGGTATGGGGTACCTATATCACTACCCCCCACGTGGAAGCCGAGTATGCCACCGTGCGCCTCGAAACTACCGTGGAAGGTGCTGATAATCTGCAGTTTGCTATTGTTACGGATATCCTTGGCCCGGAGGGAGAAGTGGTCGCTTCGGCATCCTCTCCGGCTACTTCCGCAGGCCCTGTGGTGCAGGAGTTCAGCGTGGACAATCCTTCCCTATGGAGCCCTGAAAGTCCCTCTCTGTACAAGGCGGTTTCGGTTGTCTGCGCAGGGGGGCTGGAACTGGACCGTTACGAGACTGTCTTCGGAATCCGGAGCGTGGAATTCGTGCCCCACAAGGGCTTCTTCCTAAACGGGGAGATGCGCAAGTTCCAGGGGGTGTGCAACCATCACGACCTCGGCCCCCTCGGCGCGGCGGTGAACGAAGCTGCCCTGCGCCATCAGCTTGAACTGCTGAAAGATATGGGCTGCGACGCCATCCGCACCTCGCATAATATGCCTGCCCCCGAACTCGTGCGCCTCTGCGACGAGATGGGCTTTATGATGATGGTGGAGCCTTTCGACGAGTGGGATGTGGCAAAGTGCCGCAACGGCTATCACCGCCTCTTCGAGGAGTGGGCGGAAAAAGATATGGTGAACATGCTCCGCCAGTACCGTAACCATCCTTCGGTAGTGCTCTGGAGCATAGGCAACGAAGTGCCCACCCAGTGCCGTCCGGAGGGATATAAGGTGGCGACTTTCCTGCGGGATATCTGCCATCGCGAAGACCCGTCCCGTCTGGTTACCTGCGGTATGGACCAGGTGTCCTGTATACTGTCCAACGGCTTTGCCGAGGCGGTGGATGTGCCAGGAATCAACTACCGCACTTTCCGTTATGAGGAGGCGTACAATGCTCTGCCTCAGGGCTTTATTTTAGGTTCCGAAACAGGCTCCACAGTTAGTTCCCGCGGGGTTTACAAACTGCCTGCGGTGAAGCGTTTCAGCGCCAAAGATGCCGATCATCAGTGCTCAGCCTACGAGCTGGACGCCTGCTCATGGTCCAATATCCCGGATGTGGACCTGGCCCTGGCGGAGGATTATCCCTGGACACTGGGGCAGTTCGTCTGGACGGGCTTCGATTATCTCGGCGAACCCAGCCCTTACGATACCGATGCCTGGCCGAACCACAGTTCCATGTTTGGAATCATCGACCTGGCATCTATCCCGAAAGACAGGTTTTACCTTTTCCGCAGTGTCTGGAATCGGGAATCTCCCACCCTTCACATACTACCCCACTGGAATTGGAACGAGGGGGATAAGGTTCCCGTGCATGTGTTCACCAGTTACGACGAGGCGGAACTTTTCCTGAACGGAATATCTCTTGGCAGGCGCTGCAAATTGCCAGCCCCCGGTATCGGTGATGCTGCATGTACCCACGGCGGGCAGGATGAACCCCTGGAAGGCCGTTACCGCCTCATCTGGGAAGATGTGGATTATGTTCCAGGAGAGTTGAAGGCGGTGGCTTTCGCCGATGGACGTGCCGTGGATTCCGTGTTTGTGCGTACCGCCGGGAAGCCTCATCATATTGTTCTGGAAACCGGTTCGGTAGCTCTTGCCGCGGATGGCAAGGACCTTGCGTATGTGACTGTATCTGTGGTAGATAAGCACGGCAATCTTTGTCCGGTGGATTCTTCCCTGCTGAGTTTCAGGGTGCGTGGTGCCGGCCGCTTCCTCGCCGCCGCTAATGGCGATCCCACCTGCCTCGATCCCTTCCACGAGCCCTGTATGCACGCCTTCAGCGGCCGGCTCACCGTTATTCTTCAGTCCGGCGAAAAGCCTGGCCGCATTCGTTTGAGTGTCCGCGGTGCCCAGCCCAGTGTAGGTGGCAAGCGCCTCCGCTCCGCCACTCTGCGCGTTAAAGTGTCGCCAGTGTCCCAAAAACAGGGACACCTGGAACGAAAATAGGGGTTTTTTGACGCCGGTGTCCATCATTTTGGGACACCGGGAGCAGTTGGCGTCATTTTTTTGTATATTTGGAAACAAATATCAAAAAGATGCCAGTTACCGGACACATTTCCCAAATCATCGGTCCAGTAGTGGACGTGCACTTCGACCTTTCCTCCAAGCAGGAAGCGGCGCTGCCGTCCATCCACGATGCCCTCAAGGTGCACAAGGCCGATGGTAAAACCCTTATAATTGAAGTTCAGCAGCATATCGGAGAGGATACCGTTCGCTGCGTGGCAATGGATTCCACCGACGGCCTCAGGCGCGGCCTGGAGGTGGAGAGCACCGGTTCGCCCGTCACCATGCCCGCCGGCACGCAGATCCGCGGCCGCGTGATGAATGTCACCGGCGACACTATCGACGGCCTGGGAGAACTCAGCCGCGAGGGTAGCCTGCCCATCCACCGCGAGGCCCCGAAGTTCGAGGAACTGACCACCAGTCAGGAGGTTCTGTTCACCGGCATCAAGGTTATCGACCTTCTCGAGCCCTACCTCAAGGGCGGTAAGATCGGCCTCTTCGGCGGCGCGGGCGTAGGCAAGACCGTGCTCATCAAGGAACTCATCAACAACATCGCCAAGAAGCACAACGGCTTCAGCGTTTTCGCCGGCGTCGGCGAGCGTACCCGCGAGGGCAACGACCTCCTCCGGGAGATGATAGAATCCAAGGTCATCAAGTACGGCGAGGAGTTCGAAAAGGGGATGGAAGAGGGCAAGTGGGATCTTTCCAAGATCGATCGCGAGGCCCTTGCGCAGAGCCAGGTGGCGATGGTGTTCGGGCAGATGAACGAGCCCCCGGGAGCACGTTCCAGCGTAGCCCTGAGCGGCCTTACCCTGGCGGAATCCTTCCGCGATTCCACCGACTCCACGGCACCCAAGGACATCCTCTTCTTCATAGACAACATCTTCCGTTTCACCCAGGCGGGTTCGGAGGTGTCCGCTCTTCTCGGGCGCATGCCTTCCGCCGTGGGATATCAGCCTACGCTCGCCACCGAAATGGGCCAGATGCAGGAGCGCATCACATCTACCAAGAACGGATCCATCACCTCCGTGCAGGCGGTTTACGTGCCGGCGGATGACCTGACGGACCCGGCACCTGCGACCACCTTCAGCCACCTGGACGCCACCACGGTGCTCAGCCGTAAGATTGCCACCCTCGGC
>JAFZIX010000131.1 GCA_017554135.1 Bacteroidales bacterium
CGCGACTTCGGATAGCACCGGCAGTTCCTCCAGCGGGCGGATGTCCGGAGTATAGCGGGTGCGGTTGCAAACCACCACATCCATCCCCGCCACCCGGGCCGCGGCAGCCGCCGCCCTTCCGGCACCGCCGAATCCTGCCACCACCGCCGTCTGCCCCGGCCCGAAGCCCCTGTCCTGCAGGACCTTCAGCACCCCGAGGTAGTCGGAGTTGTACCCGTGGATCTTGCCGTCGGCCTCCTTGACCGCGATGTTTATGGCGGCCAGATCCCTTATCACGTCATTCCCGGCCTGACCGGGAATCCCGCCAAGAACCCCGCACTCCGCCACCTTGCGGAACGCAGCCTCCTTGAAAGGCGTGGTAATGTTAATCGCCTGATACTCATCCAGAAAACGCTGCCACGACGCCTCGAAATCCGCCCCCTCTATCAAATCATACTGCCACCTTCCGCCATACGCCTTCGCGAACAACGCCGGACTCGCCGAATGGGAAATCGGATCCCCTATAAGACCGAACTTAATCATGATTTGCAAAGATAACGAATAATTTACTATCTTTGTATGATGCGGGAGTGTGCCCGTGCACGATTTTGGTAACTAACTAATATTCAACAATATGGCAAATCCTTTTTCTCTTGAAGGCAAGAACGCCTGGATCACCGGCGCTTCTTACGGAATCGGTTTCAACATCGCCAAGGCTTTTGTGGCTGCAGGCATCAAGAACATCATCTTCAATGATATTAACGAGGCTGCCCTTCAGCGCGGTCTCGACAACTACGCTGCCGCGGGCATCAAGAACGTGAAGGGCTATGTCTGCGACGTGACCGACGAGGTCGCCGTGAAGGCCCTGGTGGAGACCATCCACAAGGAAGTCGGCCAGATCGATATCCTCGTGAACAATGCCGGCATCATCAAGCGCATCCCCATGCACGAAATGGAACGCAAGGAGTTCCAGCAGGTAATCGATGTGGACCTGGTGGCTCCGTTCATCGTTTCCAGCGCCGTTCTTCCCGAGATGATGGAGCGCCGCGAGGGTAAGATCATCAACATCTGCTCGATGATGAGCGAACTTGGGCGCGAGACTGTTTCCGCATACGCCGCCGCGAAGGGTGGCCTGAAGATGCTCACCCGCAACATCTGCTCCGAGTACGGCGAGTACAATATCCAGTGCAACGGCATAGGCCCCGGCTACATTGCCACTCCGCAGACCGCGCCTCTCCGCGAGAAGCAGCCCGACGGCAGCCGTCATCCTTTCGACTCCTTCATCTGCGCCAAGACCCCGGCAGGGCGCTGGCTCGAACCGGAGGAACTCGGCGGCCCGGCGGTCTTCCTCGCTTCGCATGCCTCCGACGCCGTCAACGGGCATATATTATATGTAGATGGCGGTATCCTGGCATACATCGGCAAACAGCCGTAAACTATAAGTCGCTGATAATCAGGCGATAATGAAAAACGCCTATGCAAATTTACATAGGCGTTTTTGGTAAAGTCCTGCAGGAGAATAAGTTACATTTTACGCAACAAAACACCATGAAAGTCCAAATACGCCAGGCGTCAAGCAACATCGACGCAAAACACTACGATACCGAACGCATCCGCCAGGAATACCTGGTGCAGAACCTGATGGAAGCCGGCGAGATCAACCTCGTCTATTCCATGATAGACCGCATAATCGCCGGCGGGGCAGTGCCCGTCGAAAAACCCCTCAAACTTGAGGCTCCTGAAATCCTCCGCGCAGAATACTTCACCCAGCGCCGGGAAATCGGCATCATCAACGTCGGCGGTGCCGGCACGGTGCAGGTCGGGGAAGAGGAGTATCACCTCGAATACAAGGAAGCCATCTACGTCGGCCGCGGAGACCGTCACGTCTTCTTCAAGAGCGATGATCCCGCAAAACCCGCGCACTTCTACTTCTGCTCCGCCACCGCCCACAGGGAGACCGGCGTGAAGAAGGTCAGCAAGAAGGATGCGGTGGTGATGCACCTGGGCAGCCTCGAGGAGAGCAACGAGCGCACTATCAACCGCCTGCTGGTGAAGGAGGTGGTGCCTTGCTGCCAGTTGCAGATGGGTATGACCGAACTCGCTCCCGGCAGCACCTGGAATACCATGCCCGCGCACACCCACAACCGCCGCATGGAGGTCTATTTCTATTTCGAGGTGCCGGAAGATGCGGCCGTCTGCCATTTCATGGGCGAGCCGCAGGAGACGCGCCATATCTGGATGCATAACGAGGAGGCGGTCATCTCCCCCCAGTGGAGCATCCATTCCGCCTGCGCGACCCGCAACTACACCTTCATCTGGGGCATGTGCGGCGAGAACGACGACTATAACGACATGGACTGGGTGGCAACCAAAGACCTGAAGTAGTATGAAAAGGATATATTTACTGATGCTGGCGCTGTCGCTGCTGGCGGCCTGCGGGCAGAAAAAGGAAGAAGTCAAGGTGATGGCGCGGGAAGTGCCGGAAAGAGCCGACGATTTCGTATTCGAGAACAACCTGATTGCCGGGCGCTTCTACGGAAAGGCGCTGGAAGGCAACCCGACATCCCCCGGAATCGATATCTGGGTGAAATTGCCCGGAGAACTGGTGGCGAATAAGTGGTATGCCGAGGCCACCAAGGAAGGTGCTGAACACAACTACTATCACAAGGATCATGGCGGAAAGGACTGCTACAAGGTGGCGGTCAGCCTCGGCGGCGGCGCATCCATGCCGTACATCGATGAGAAGATCTGCTATCCTGCGACCAACTACCGCAGCAGTGAGATTCTGAGCGAAAGTCCGAGCGAAATCAGTTTCGTCCTGCACTATCCCGAGTGGCAGGCTGGCGAGGTGAAAGTGGCTCTGGATAAGAAGGTTACAGTTTTTGCAGACAACTATTTCTGCAAGGTTGAGGACACCTGGACCTTCGACGCGGATTCCCTGACCATCGCGGCCGGTATCTTCCGCCATCCGAAAGCCAACACAATCGAGGCCGAGGCCTTCGGTGAAGACTATTATGCAATCTGGGAGCACGCCTCCGACCAGAGCGTTGAGCCCGAGGATGGCATGATAGGAGTGGCGGTGATTATGCCCGGTGCCGACTGCGTGACCCTGATCGACGGCGGCCGCCACGGTGCCTGCCTTAAGAAGATTGCCTCCGGCGAGCCCCTTGAATACTGGTTCGGCTCCTGCTGGAGCAAGGGTGAAATCATCGGCGCCTCGATGTGGTTCGAACTTGCTGCAAACCTCTGATTATGAAAAAGATAGCCGTCATTCTGCTCGCCGCCTGCATATCTCTGGCAGCCGGTGCACAAGTGTATTACAGTAATCCCGTCATCCATGCGGATTATTCCGATCCGGATGTCTGCCGCGTGGGGGATGATTACTACATGACGGCATCTTCTTTCAATCAGTTTCCCGGCCTGCCGATTCTGCATTCCAAGGACCTGGTCAACTGGCAACTGGTTGGAGCGGCCCTGGACGACTACGAGTATGTATTCAAACCGCTAGCTCCGATCCGGGTTCAGCACGGGAACGGCGTCTGGGCTCCGACAATCCGTTATCACGACGGATGGTTCTACATTTACTGCGGGGATCCGGACCGCGGAATCTTTATGGTGCGTACCCAGAACCCCCGCGGGGAGTGGGAAG
>JAFZIX010000132.1 GCA_017554135.1 Bacteroidales bacterium
AGTATGCCCCACCAGCGGGCCTGCATCATATGGCCGTCGCCGTCCCGGAAGCGCACAGCCATCCAGATGAGCAGTGCCGCGCCAAGGAGCCGGAGGCATCTCCGCAGCCAGGGTTTGGCACCGCCATAGTCGTTCCAGACCAGGAAGAAGCCCACGACCATGAAGATCAGATACAGCTCCCTGGAATGCGGCCCGATATGCAGGCCGCTCCCTTCATTGACCATGAAGACGCCCATCAAGACGAGTGAGAAGCCCCGGGTGAGTATGTGAAGCAGTATGGATGCCGCATCCTGTCCTTTGCGGAAGTGGTGCTCGATGGCATAGGGGATGGACATGCCCATGGCGAAGAGGAAGGCAGGGAAAACGAAGTCCGCCAAGCCCATAAAGTCCTCCCGGGCCTGGGCGTGCATCATCCAGTGCGGGACCCCTTGGACGGTCCAGAGGTGGTTGACAAATATCATCAGACACATCGTCAGTGCCCTGAAAATGTCCAATGTGCGGTCCCTTCCGGTCATGAGAATCTGTGAATGTGTCGCTTTTTCGTGGCGATTATCCTGTGCAAGATACGAAATAAGCGTTATATTTGTAAAAACAGATCACATAAAACACCAGAACTAATGATTAGCAGAAGAACTTTTGTCAAGGCTGCCGGAACCTCTCTCGCAGCTCTTGCCGTCACCCCCCAGACGATCCTTTCCGCATCCGCCAAGAGCCGTAAGAGTAGCAAGGGCGCCGGGGATAAGGTCAACGTCGCCTTCATCGGCATCGGCCAGAAAGGTGCCGAAGAGGCCAAGTATGCCTGGAAGACCGGACTGTGCAACGTGCTGGCCCTCTGCGATGTGAACATGGGCCATCCCTGGACGCAGGAGGTTATGGGCATGTTCCTGGAAGCCAAGCGATATACGGATTTCCGGGTCTTGTTTGACGAGATGGCGAGCCAGCTGGACGCGGTCTTCGTCTGCGTGCCGGACTTTGCGCATTTCCCCATCGCGATGCGCGCCCTCAAGGAAGGCTTGCATGTGTATTGCGAGAAGCCCCTGTGCCGCACCTTCCACGAGTGCCAGCTGCTGCTGGAGGAGTCCCGGCTGCATCCGGAACTCGTGACCCAGCTGGGCAACCAGGGTCATTCCGGCCCTGCCTATTTCCAGTTCAAGGCCTGGACCGAGGCGGGTATCATCAAGAACATCACCCGCATCGACGCCTATATGAACAACTGGCGCCGCTGGCATCCTTACGATGTGAATATCAAGAAGTTCCCCGAGCCTGACCCGATGCCGGAAACCATGCATTGGGATATCTGGCAGATGCAGACGATGTATCACGACTACAGCGAGAAGTTCGACCACGGCAACTGGCGCGGCTGGTATGACTTCGGCTGCGGAGCCCTCGGCGACTGGGGCTGCCACATCCTCGACAACTGCCACCAGTTCCTCGAGTTGGGTCTGCCGACGGAGGTCAAGATGCTCCGGGCGGATGGCCATAATGACTACTTCTTCCCCAAGGCGTCCACCATCGAGTTCAAATTCCCCCGGAGGGGCAACAAACCGGCCCTGACGCTGACCTGGTACGACGGGCAGGAGAATCCCGCTCCCAAGCCGGAAGGCGACTGGTTCGTCCCGCACAATGAGGATAAGGGCGTCGGCAAGTTCCTCTATGGCGACGAACTGACCTTCTCCGGTGGCGCGCATCGCACCCCGCTGGTCATCATTCCCAAGGAGGCGCAGATGGAGCTCGAGGCCAAGGGCGTGCTGCCTGAGACGCCGCCCATGCCCGAGGACTTCCTCTTCAACCACCACAAGAACTTCCTCAACGCCGTCCTCGGCAAGGAGAAGTCCCATTCCCCGTTCGAGGTGGCGGTCCCGCTGACGCAGGTGCTTTGCCTTGGCATCATCGCGCAGAAGCTCAACACCGGCTTCCATTTCGACAGGAATACGCACGAGATCCTCGACAATCCGTTCGCGAACTCGCTGCTCACGGGCATTCCGCCGCGCAAGGGCTGGGAAGACTACTACAAACTTTAGGGACCTATGAAAAGATTCCTTGGACTTGCACTGGCCTGCCTGGCGGCTGTTTCTTGCTCCGGCGGCTGGCAGCCCCTCTTCGACGGCAAGACGCTGGAGGGCTGGATCGGTGTGGACGGGCAGGAGCTTCCGGCCAGTTATTGGAGCGTCGTGGATGGCGTGATCGTGTCCCATCCCAAGTTTGCGGAGCAGCCGGCCTCGATAGGGGATATCGAGGCCCCGGCCGAAGATACCCGGGACCTGATGACCCAGGCTGTCTATCACAATTTCAAGTTGAAAGCCCAGTTCCGTCTCGAGGAAGGGGCCAACGGTGGCATCAAGTATTTCATCAATCCCGGACGTTTCAGCAACCCTTCGATCGGTTTCGAGTATCAGATCATCGACGATGTCGGTTTCGGGAAACTGCATTTCAAAATCAACAATGTCCAGACGACGGCTTCCCTCTACGACCTGCTATCCGCCAACAAGATGAAGGCGGGCTTCAAGCCTTATGAGTGGAACGATGCCCTGATCGTGGTGGACGGCGGCAAGGTGGAGCACTGGCTCAACGGCGTGAAGGTGCTGGAGGTCGACCGCTTCTCGGAGAGTTTCGACGCGCTGGTCGTCAACAGCAAGTTCTCCGGTCAGGACTTGAGTTACGTCGACCACGACAATCAGCGCAA
>JAFZIX010000133.1 GCA_017554135.1 Bacteroidales bacterium
ATAACCATACACATTTACTCATGAAAAAAATTGTCATATTATTCACCACTTGCATCTTTGCGGCTGCTTGCGGCAAGGCTGTGACAGTGCCTTTCAGCGTGATTCCTGCGCCTGCCAGCGTAAGTCTCAGCGACGGCTCTTTCACTATCAAGACCGCTGATTATTATGCAGATCCCGCTATCAAAGACATGGAAGGAGTGAGCGCCTTCATGGAAAAGGTGGCATTCGTCACCGGCCGTCAGGCCAAAGCCATCGATGCACCCGCTGCCGGAGCATTTACTTTCAATCTCAACCCCGCACTCGCTGACGAGGAATACACTCTCGACGTGACTCCCCAAGGCATAACGGTGAGCGCAAATTCCTACAACGGTTTCCTCTACGCTTCAGTCACCCTCGCCCAGATGCTTCCTGCAAAGGTACAGGTTCAGGGCCAGTCTTCCGGCATGAAGGCAGTGGTTCCCTGCGCAAGTGTTAAGGACAAGCCCCGCTTCGCCTACAGAGGATTCCACCTCGACTGCGCAAGGCATTTCTTCAGCATCGACGAGGTCAAGAAGTTCATCAGCCAGATGGCCAACTACAAGCTCAACACCTTCCACTGGCATCTTACCGATGACCAGGGCTGGCGTTTCGAGAGCAAGAAATACCCCAGGCTCAACGAGATATCAGCATACCGCGAAGGTACCATGATCGCCAAGGATTTCTCCAGCAACGATGGCGTCCGCTATGGCGGATACTACACCCAGGAGGAGATGAAGGACGTAGTGGCGTATGCCGGCAAGCTCGGAATCACCGTCATCCCTGAGATTGACCTTCCCGGCCACATGGTTGCAGTACTTGCTGCATATCCCGAACTCGGCTGCACAGGCGGCCCCTACGAAGTATGGACCCGCTGGGGTATTGCCAAAGACGTTCTCTGCCCCGGCAAAGAGGTCACCTTCGAATTCCTCGAGGGCATTCTTGACGAACTCTGCGAAGTCTTCCCTTCAGAGTACATCCACATCGGTGGCGACGAGTGCCCTAAGGACCGCTGGAAAGAGTGCCCCGACTGCCTGAAACGCATGAAAGGCCTCGGGCTCAAGGATGGCAATGGCCACACCAAGGAGCAGCTCCTCCAGAACTACGTCACCAAGCGCATCCAGGACTTCCTCGGCACCAAAGGCCGCAAGATCATCGGCTGGGATGAAATCCTTGAAGGCGAACTCGCTCCTGGTGCCACCATCATGTCATGGCGCGGCGTAAATGGCGGCATCGAGGCTTCCAAAAAAGGATTCGACGCCATCATGACTCCCGGCACTTATGTATACTTCGACTACTTCCAGTCACAGGAGCGCGACAAAGAGCCTCTCGCCATCGGCGGCAATCTTCCTATTGACAAGACCTACAACTTCGAGCCCTTCGACGGCGTGCCCGAAGAAGCGCAGAAGCACATCCTCGGCGTTCAGGCCAACCTCTGGACTGAGTACATCGCCACCGACGAGCACCTCGAATACATGGCATTTCCCCGCATGGCCGCACTCTCCGAAGTACAGTGGTGCGCGCCTGCCAACAAGGACTACGAGCGCTTCAAAGCAGCAGCAGACAGGCACAAAGAATACTATGAGCTCTCAGGCATCACCTATCACAAGGGCCTGTGGGGCGAGATCGGCCTGCCCGGCAGCGAGCAGCCCGCCCGTTCCTCCGAAGAACTCGAGAAATACCTCCAGGAAAACAACTTCAGCTGGTAAACTCAGAAGTTTTTTATCTCACGATATCTACCTCGCAGCATCAGACAGCATGTTGCGAGGTATATTAATATAAGGACGGTGTTAATCGCCAGCTGGCCGACGTGAATGCCCGGGCCGCTGAACCAGGTATTCCCGATGAACAGGGCAGCGCAATAGAACACCCCCATAAGCGCGAAAAACGACGCAATTCTCCCCCATCGGTATGGGTAAGGATTGTACTTCGCCCCAAGCACGGCACTCACCACGAACATCACCAGATAGCTCGCCAGATGCCCGAACGCCGACGCCCAATAAGAGAAACGCGGCATAAAGGCAATATTGACGGCGGCAGTCACCAACAATCCCGCCAGAGTAATCCAAATGGCCATGTCAGTGCGGTTTGAAAGTTTATACCACATGCTGACGTTGAACAGCATGCCAAGCAATATATATGACACCAACATGACAGGCACGACCCCGAGTCCTGAACGGAAATCCCTTCCCAACAGCAACGAAATCACATCAATATACATGATGACTCCCAGGAAAATAAGGCCGCAGAACGCCACGAAAAACTCCATCACACCGGCATACAGCTCCTTGGAATGCTTATCCCTCGAACGCTGAAAGAAGAATGGCTCAGCCGCATAGCGGAACATCTGGATAAACAAATTCATGATGACAGCCAACTTCACCGCAGCCTGATACACTCCGAGTGACGAACGCCATGCCTCGGAATTGGTATCAAAATACCGGAACAATACCCTGTCAAGGAAATCATTTACAATTCCGGGAAGGGCCGCGACCATGAGGGGCAGCGAATACAGCAGCATGCTTTTCAGCAGTTTGCCGTCATATTTAAAGCTGAATTTCAGGAGGTCGGGAATAAAAAGGACCAGGCAGAGGATGCAGCTGACAAAAATAGCGAATATCGGATATGTGAATCCAGGTGTAGCCGTCACAAACAGGGAGAGGGGATTTGAAGGATGGGCGGCGGCGATTGCAGGATATACAAGGAATAGAAAGAGGTTGGACAGTGTCTCGGTGAGAATCTTGATTGTCTTTAGTGTGGCAAATTTCACGGCCTTGTGTTCCTGTCTCAACTTGGCAAAAAGGATGGCCGTGATGCTGTCGCAAAAGAGAATTCCGCCGACATAGCAGATCATCATCCGATATCCGTCATATCCGAGCGCCGATGCAATCTGTCCGGAGAACACAACCACAAGCGCAAGGAAAGCCGCATTCAGTCCGAAGACCGCAGTAAGTGCGGAGGAGTAGACCTTGTCCGGTTCGGCCCCCTCCTTATTGGCATAGCGGAAACTTCCGGTTTCAAGTCCCAGCACCAGGACAACCTGCAGAATGGCGATATACGCGAGAAATTCAGTCGTGACGCCATATTCTTCAGTGGCGAGAATA
Source organism: Bacteroidales bacterium (assembly GCA_017554135.1). Taxonomy (GTDB): domain Bacteria; phylum Bacteroidota; class Bacteroidia; order Bacteroidales; family UBA932; genus Cryptobacteroides. Next base: position 3,120 of record JAFZIX010000133.1, read on the forward strand.
TAGGTATAGAGCGGCACGAGCATGAAATTGACGATGCGAGCCAAAATCGAACTGAGGCCATAGACTGCGGTCTCACCTGCAAGTTGTTTCAAAGGATTTGCCATAGTTCTGCAAAATTAATTAAATTTGCGCTTGGAAAACACAAAAGCGCCAAAATATGACAAGGAACACTTTCCTGACCGCCGCATGCTGCATCATCTCGCTTGCAGCCCTGCTCTACGGCTGCAAAGGCCGCAGGGCCACCAATGAAGACATCCCTGCCGAGGCAGAGCAGGATACCCTTGCCGTCACTGAACCTGACATACAAGAAGAAGCGATGGACACATTTGAACAACTCCCCGAAGAGCCCGTATTCAGCATTGTCACCAACATGGGCACCATCAAGGTAAAACTTTACAAGCACACTCCCCGTCACCGCGAAAATTTCGCCAAGCTGGCCCTTTCCGGCTACTACGACGGATTGCTTTTCCACCGCGTAATCGACGGATTCATGATCCAGGGTGGTGACCCCTACACCCGTGACACTGCCAAAGTGTCACTCTACGGACAGGGCGGTCCTGACTACACTATCCCCGCCGAGATCGAAGAAGGCATGAAGGCCGGATACACCCACAAAAAAGGCGCACTGGCTGCCGCACGCCGTGGCGACTCTGCCAATCCGCTAAAGGAATCCTCCGGTTCCCAGTTCTATATCGTGCAGGACGCAGAAGGCTGCAGTCATCTTGACGGAGAGTATACTGTTTTCGGCGAAACGGTCGCAGGACTTAACGTCATTGACAAAATAGCAGCCGTTCCGACCAACCGCATGGGACTTCCCCACGACGAAGTCAGAATCATCTCAATCAGATACGACAAGAATGCCAATTTAAAGGAATAATATACACAAAAGTGAATTTTTTCCTCGTTTTATGGCATAGAATTAGCAATAAATAAAAGCGAATAGTTTTTTCATAGGTTAAGTTTTAGGTTAGAATTGCGAACGCCATCCGATGTGAATCGAATGGCGTTCATCTTTTAAAAAAGTCTGTTTCCCTATACCTCAGCCTGTTTCCTTCTCCAGTTCAGAACCGGCAGCACAAACGCTATCACCGCAGAAGCGAACCAGAACCAGGCCACATACGTGAAGTTGTACTCCGTGATAGCTCCAGAAGCATCTTTCACGGACATTCCGTCCAGGAGCAATCCCGTGACCACATTCTGCAGGCCGGCGGCAGCATACGAGGCCATACCCACAATACCCAGCGCCGCTCCAGTCGCCTTACGAGGCACAATATCGATAGCCATCAGGCCTCCGAGAAAAGAAATCAGGACTCCAATGGCAATGCCGAAGAGTACCATAGCCGTGACATTCACCCATTTCGAAGGACCGCCAAAAAGGAATAAGGCCAGTGCAAGGGCTTCAAGGATACCGGCAACAAACGCAGGGTATTTGCGGTCTCCCTTGAATACGGCGTCACTAAGCCAGCCTGAGAACACGGTGCCGATTATACCGAAAATCGGATTGATGCCGATCACGGTCGCAGCCTCTCCCAAATCATAGTCCTTCACCTTCTGGAGGAAAATAATACCCCATTCATTGATGGCATAGCGGCTCATATACATGAATGCACTGGATATGGCAAGAATCCACACGCCAGCGTTTCTGATCACGGCCTTCTGCATCTTCTTGACATCGTCGCGGGATTCCTTTGCATCTCCTTCAGCCTCTCCACTAAGGACTTCGATTGAAGGAAGGCCTTTGCTCTCGGTCGTATCGTGAAGGAACATAAGGATCAACATCACGCCCAGGACACCGGCGGCGGCAGCTCCGAAAAAGCCCCACTTCCAGCCAAAAGCTGCGACAAGAGCGCCGACAAAGATAAATGAGAGACCTTCTCCGAAATTATGGCTCGCACTGAAAAAGCCATAATAAGTACCTCTCTGGTTGCGTGGATACCAACGTGTCAGTCCGACGATGGCACAAGGAGCGCCTAGCGACTGGGAACATCCGTTTATGGCCCACATCACTGCAAAAGCCACAAAAAGCACGCTGTTGGATATACCCGTCTTTGCCGCGCTTGCGCCAAGGATACCCATACCAAGGTTCATCATGACGCTGATGATGAGTCCGGTCGCCATGAAGCGCTTGATGTTGGAATGGTCTACGAGGAATCCGTTGATGAGCTTGGCCACGGAATATGCCCAGTAGAGGCACGCTCCGATGATACCGAG
>JAFZIX010000134.1 GCA_017554135.1 Bacteroidales bacterium
ATCACCTTTGAGATATCCTGGAGGGAAGTTGAAGGTCGTTGACTATGTCAAGCAATTGATGGAAGTGAACGATCTTACTGGTGGTATGTATATTGAACCGTATGCTGGTGGTGCTAGTGTAGCACTGAGCCTATTGTTTGATAAGTATGCAGGGAAGATTAAGATAAACGATAAGGACCGTGCGATATACGCATTCTGGTACGCCGTGTTGAGTGAGACGGATGCGCTGTGCAGGTTGATTAATGACACACCTGTGACAATGGATGTGTGGCAGGCGCAACATGAACTACAGAGGCATAAGGAAGATGCAGACTTGCTGGAATTGGGTTTCTCAACGTTCTTCTTGAATCGCACGAACCGTAGTGGTATCTTGAATGGTGGTGTGATTGGAGGTAAGGCGCAGACGGGAACGTGGAAAATAGATGCCCGATACAATAAGAATGATTTGATTAAGCGTATTGAGCAAATAGCGGGATACGCAGACTTGATTGAGCTGACGAGTATGGATGCCGTGGCGCTGATTAAGCGCTATAAGCGGACTCCAGCGGCCAAGACATTCTGCTATTTGGATCCTCCGTACTATGTGAAGGGACAGGATTTGTATCTAAACTATTACCGCGATGAAGACCACAAGGATATTGCCAAAGCAATCCATAAGTTCAAGGGGCAATGGATAATATCCTACGATGCGGTGGATTTCATCAGCGATCTCTATAAGGACTATCGTCAGAAGGAATACTATCTGAGTTATAGTGCAGGAAATCCCTCAAAGGGTAAGGAAATTATGGTTTATTCTAACGGTCTGATTATTCCTGAGTCAGAGATAGTGAAGTTGAAGAGATATCGCCTTGGCACAACTGAGCGGCATTGAAACCGTGGGTTTCTTGCAGAGCGTTGACGTTGCCGTTTCCCTCATCCGCGACGGCACCGGAATCGCAGGGGGGATGCCCGATCAGGTCGGGCATGACGGGAAACGGTCGGGAATGACAAAAAGTAAAACAATCAAAAATCTAATATATGCCTAAAAAAGCATTAATCACCGGCATAACGGGTCAGGATGGCTCGTTCCTTGCCGAATTCCTTATCGAGAAGGGATATGAAGTGCACGGCATCCTACGCCGGAGTTCATCGTTTAATACGGCCCGGATTGAGCATCTGTATCTCGATGAGTGGGTGCGGGATATGAAGAAGAAGCGTCTGATCAATCTCCATTGGGGGGATATGACAGACAGCTCCAGCCTTATCCGCATCATATCCGAGATTCAGCCGGACGAGATCTACAATCTCGCGGCGCAGAGTCACGTGAAGGTGTCCTTCGACGTGCCCGAGTTCACCGCTGATGCCGATGCTATCGGCGTCCTGCGTCTGCTGGAGGCGGTGCGCATCGCCGGGCTGGCGGACAAGTGCCGTATCTATCAGGCATCCACCTCCGAACTTTATGGTCTCGTGCAGGAGGTGCCGCAGAAGGAAACGACGCCCTTCTATCCGCGCAGCCCGTATGGCGTTGCAAAGTTATACGGATTTTGGATCATGAAGAACTATCGGGAGAGTTACGGCATGTACTGCTGCAACGGCATCCTCTTCAATCATGAGAGCGAGCGGCGCGGCGAGACCTTCGTCACCCGGAAGATCACTCTGGCGGCGGCGCGCATCTCCCAGGGCTTCCAGGATAAGCTCTATCTTGGCAACCTGAATTCCCTTCGCGACTGGGGATACGCCCGCGACTATGTGGAGTGCATGTGGCTCATCCTCCAGCAGGAAAAGCCGGACGATTTCGTGATCGCCACCGGGCAGTATCATACCGTGCGCGAGTTCTGCACGCTGGCGTTCAAGGAGGTCGGGATCGAACTCCGCTGGGAAGGGGAGGGAGTGAATGAGAAGGGTGTTGACGTCGCCACCGGCAAGGTGCTGGTGGAGGTGGATCCCAAGTACTTCCGCCCCGCGGAGGTGGATCAGTTGCTGGGGGATCCTTCCAAGGCGAAGCGCGTGCTGGGATGGAATCCGCAGAAGACATCCTTCGAGGACCTGGTGAAGATTATGGTGCAGCATGATATGAAGAAGGTGCGGAAGTTGTATATCCGTGAGCACATGGAAGACTGATGGAAAAGAACAGTAAGATTTACGTTGCAGGCCACCGGGGAATGGTGGGGTCTGCAATCGTGCGGGAACTGCAGCGGCAGGGGTATGAGAACCTGGTGCTGCGGACGCATAAGGAATTGGACCTGACGCGGCAGGAGGCGGTGGAGGAGTTCTTTGCGGTGGAGCGGCCGGAATACGTGTTCCTGGCGGCGGCGAAGGTCGGAGGAATCGTGGCGAATCAGAGCGCGCTGGCGGATTTCATGTACGACAACATGATCCTGGAGATGAATGTGATTCATGCGGCGTGGAAGAATGGCTGCAAGAAGCTGGAGTTCCTGGGGTCGTCGTGCATATATCCGCGCCTGGCGCCCCAGCCCATGCCGGAGAGTTGCCTGCTGACGGGTTCGCTGGAGCAGACTAATGAGGCCTATGCGCTGGCGAAAATCTCCGGGCTGAAGTACTGCGAGTATTTGAACAGGCAGTACGGGACGGATTTCATCTCAGTGATGCCTACGAATCTGTATGGGCCGAACGATAATTATCATCCCGAGCATTCGCACGTGCTGCCTGCGCTGATCAGGCGCTTCCATGAGGCGAAGGTGGCGGGGCTTCCTTCTGTGACATGCTGGGGGGATGGTTCACCGCTGAGAGAGTTTCTGTATGTGGATGATCTGGCGAATCTGTGCGTGTTCCTGATGAATAATTATTCGGGGAATGAGACTGTGAATGCGGGAACAGGCAAGGAGGTGACGATTAAGGAATTGACAGAGATCGTGGCTCGCGTGGTGGGCTATGAAGGCGCTATAGAATGGGATACTTCGCGCCCTAATGGCACACCGCGCAAGCTGCTTGACGTTTCCAAGGCTGCGGCCCTCGGGTGGAGATATAAGACTGAGCTCGAGGACGGCGTTCGCCTGGCATATCAGGATTTTTTGAATAACCCTATGAGGGCAGAAAGATGAGTAAAAAAGTATTTGTTTCAGGATGTTACGACCTGCTGCACAGTGGGCACGTGGAGTTTTTCCGGCAGGCGTCGCAATTTGGCGACCTGTATGTGGGAATTGGCTCCGATGCCACCGTGTTGCACTATAAGAACCATAAGACCTTGTATCCGGAGCAGGAGCGCCTGTTCATGGTGAAGAGCATCCGCTATGTGAAGGATGCGTTTATCAATCAGGGGGATGGCGTGATGGATTTTATCCCCACTGTGGATGCGCTGAAGCCGGATATCTTCGTGGTGAATGCGGATGGCAGCACCCCTGAGAAGGAGGCGTTCTGCCGCGAGCGGGGGATTGAGTATGTGGTGCTGCAACGCACTCCGGCGGAAGGGCTGAAGGCGCGTTCGTCTACAGATTTGAAGGCGGAGACCTGCCGCATCCCTACGCGTCTGGACCTGGCCGGCACCTGGATCGACCAGCCGTATGTTTCGTATCTGGCCCCAGGCTGGGCGCTGACGATTTCGTTGGAGCCGACTTTTGATGTTCGCGAGCGCTGCGGGCTTTCTACATCGACGCGGAATATGATCAAGAAACTTTGGCCTGTGAAACTGCCGGATATGGAACCGGAGATGCTGGCGAAGCTGGTGTTCTGCTTCGAGAACGACCCCGAGCGCTCGGACGGCATTATTTCTGGCGCGCAGGACTCCATTGGCATTTGTATTCCTGGCCTCGCGCGGCATTATTATAATAATCGTTTCTGGCCGGAGAAGATTGAGACTTGCACGGACGATAAGGTGCTGGACTGGCTGGAGGGGCATCTGGTTATGGTGCCGCTGGAGCCCCGCAAGCCCGGGTGTTCTGTAGTGGCCGGTAGGGATATCACCGAAGACAAGGTAAATGACCTGGCCGATGCCGCTGAGGACTGCTGGAAGGCGATTCTGGCGATGGATTTAGATAGGTTTGCTGCGGCGTATCGGGCTTCGTTTGCTGCCCAGATTGCGATGTTTCCGGCGATGGTTAACCCGGTGGTGAACGGGGAAGAAGGCCCGCGTCCGGAGAACTCCGTGCAGCCTTATATCGACAAGTGGTCCGCCGTTCCCGGCGTTCTCGCATGGAAGATGCCCGGTGCCGGCGGCGGTGGCTACCTCGCCCTGGTGGTGGAAGACGCGGTGGCGTTTGCGGGGGAGCATCCGGAAGCAATAACCTTGCATATCCGCCGTAAATAATTGTCATTCCGAATGAAACCCTGTGTCCTTCCTCTCGCCGCCCCTTGTCATTCCGAGCACCGCACCCCTGTCATTCCGAGCGAAGCACCCTTATCATTCCGAACGACCCCCTTGTCATTCCGAACGAAGTGAAGGAATCTAAATTGAAGAACAAATGAAACGATACTGCCAAACCCTCGAACTAATGGACGACCCGGACATGATCCGGCGCTACTGTGACGTCCACAAACACGTCTGGCCCGAAATCATGGAAGGCCAGAAGCAGGTTGGAATCCTCGACATGCAGATCTTCCGCCGCGGCACCCACGTCTTTATGATCTGCGACACCGTCGACGACTTCGACTGGGAAAAAGACTGGGAACGCCTCGCCGCCATGCCCCGCCAAGCCGAATGGGAAGCCTATGTGGCCAAAGCCCAAGGCGCTGACCCCTCCCTCCCCAGCCACAAGAAATGGCGCTTGATGGAGAAAATCTTCGAACTGGAGAAGTAGTTCCTGACGTCATTGCCGGCCCTCCCTTCCCTCATTCCGGGCAACCCCCTCATTCCGGGCTTGACCCGGAATCGCAGGGGGTGCCGGATCAAGTCCGGCATGACGAGGACGTCCGGCATGAGGAATGGGGTGGAGAATTCATCCTCGCACATACTGAACGCCCTGGAACAGGGAACTGTAATGCCAATCCAGAGGCATCATGGTAGTTCGGAAACCGTAGTGATACTCCGTGGAAAGATTCGTTGGATATTTTATGATGACCAGGGGCGGATAACCGAATCTACGGAACTACGGAGTGACGGAGATATTAGAATGTTG
>JAFZIX010000135.1 GCA_017554135.1 Bacteroidales bacterium
CCACTTCGGCAGCTGGTTGAAGATCTCGTCGCCGCAGCATCCGAGGAAGTCGCAGTACATGATCTCGGGGATCACGCGGCCGCCGCACATGGCATAACCGATGGCGGTGCCGATGATGGCCGCCTCTGCGATGGGGCTGTTGAACAGGCGGTGATAGGGGAGTGCCTCGGTGAGCCCGCGGTAAACGGCGAATGCGCCGCCCCATTCACGGTTCTCTTCGCCATAGGCGACGAGGCTGGAATCCTTATAGAAACGATCCACGATGGCCTCGAACACACCGTCGCGGAAGTTGTAGGTCTTCATGCTGCTCACAGGCTTGCCGTCCTTATCGAGCCAGAAACGCTCCTTGCCGGCAATCTGCTTCACGCGGGGGTTCTCTTCCATCGGCATCAGCACCTCGGGTTTTGCATCGCCGAAGGAATCCACGCTGCCGTTGGAATACATCATATCGCCCAGGAGTTCATTGTCTTTTACGAGGTCCATGCGGGGGGAAACGACAGGGTCTATGGCAAGCTTGTACATCTCGAAGATGGTCTCCATCATCTTGGCCTGGATGGCGTCGAGGTCTGCCTGGGTGGCGACTCCGGCCTCGATCAGCCGTTTGCCGTATGCCACGATGCAGTCTTCTGCCTCCCATGCGGCGATTTCCTCCTTGGTGCGATAGGAACTCTGGTCTGAAGGGGAGTGGCCGCTGTAGCGATAGGTGACCACGTCCAGCAGCGCCGGGCCTTCCTTCTTTTCGAGGAGGGCCTTCTTGCGGCGGAATGCGTCGATGACCGCGAGGGGATCATATCCGTTCACGCGTTCGGCATGCCAGGCTTCGGGGTTGAATCCGGCGCCCAGGCGGGCGGGGAAGCTGTATCCCATGGTTTCGCCCTTGGTCTGTCCGCCCATGGCGTACTGGTTGTCCATCACGTTGATGAGTACCGGCAGGCCGCCTTTCATTTCGCCCTCCCAGAGGGTGTGGAACTGGTCCATGGATGCGAAGGTCATGCCTTCGAGAACGGGGCCGCGGGCCATTGCGCCGTCGCCGAGGTTGGCAACGACTATGCCCTTCTTGCGGTTTACCTTCTTATAGAGTGCCGCACCGACTGCGATGGAGCCGCTGCCGCCCACGATGGCGTTGTTCGGGTAGATGCCGAAGGGGGTGAAGAAGGTATGCATGCTTCCGCCCAGACCCTTGTTGAAGCCGGTGGTGCGGGCGAAGATCTCGGCGATGGCGCCGTAGATGAGGAAGCGTACGCCGAGTTCCTTGGTGCTGCCCTTGAAGTCCTTGCCCGCGACTGCGACGGTTGCGCCGCCCCAGAACTCATCCATTATCTTCTTGAGTTCCGCCTCGGGAAGGATTTCTATGCTGCGCAGGCCCTTGGCGAGGATTTCGCCGTGGCTGCGGTGGCTGCCGAAGATGAAGTCGTCGGTGTCCAGGTTGTAAGCCATGCCGACCGCGGCTGCTTCCTGCCCTGCGGAAAGGTGGGCGGGGCCGGGGTTGTTATATTCCACTCCGTTGTATCCGCCGGTGGTCTTGACCGAATTGAGCATGGTCTCGAACTCGCGGATGGTGAACATGTCGCGGTAAATGCGGAGGAGGTCCTCCTTGGTGAAATTGCCCTCTTTGAGTTCGTCCTTGACAGTTTTCTTGTACTGCATTACGGGGATTTCCGGGAACTTGATTTCGTGTTCCTTCGGACGGAGGGTGACTTCCGGATCGATATAAAGTGATTTAGGCATGGTTTATATGGTAAATGCGGTTTCTTTGATGATTTCTGATACGGTGGGGTGGGGGAATACCACCTCTTTAAGTTGCTCGAGCGTCATTTCCTGCTCGATGGCGATGCAGGCTGCGTTGATGATTTCGGAGCAGGGGTTGCCCAGCATGTGCACGCCGAGTACCTCGTGATATTTTGCGCCGACTATTATCTTGCAGATGCCCTCGCCGCGCTCGTTTTCTGCCACGAAGCGGCCGGAGTAGGCCATCGGGAGTTTGACTGCCTTGTAGTCGATGCCCTTCGCCTTGGCTTCCTCGTCGGTGAGGCCGACGCCTGCGACTTCGGGGTTGGTATAGACCACTCCGGGAATGGCGTTGTAGCGCATGTGGTCGGGTTTGCCGAGGATGTTGTTGACTGCGACTTCGCCTTCGCGGGATGCGGTGTGCGCGAGCATCGAGAAGCCGGTGACGTCGCCTGCGGCATAGACACCGGGGATGTTGGTGCGCATGTGCTCATCTACCTTTATGCCGTAGGGCCTGCCTGCGGGGTTGAGGGCGAGTTCGACGCCGAGGTTCTCGAGGCCGAAGCCCTGGAGATTGGCGCGGCGGCCTACGCTGACGAGGATCTTGTCGCCGGAGACTTTTTGAGTGTTGCCGTCCGGATCCTCATAAACCACCGTGTTGCCTTCGATGCCGGTAACTTTGCACTTGAGGCAGAACTGAATGCCTTTCTTCTCGTATTGCTTCTGGAGCATGGCGCTGATTTCGTCGTCCAGCGGGCCGAGGATCTTGGGGAGCATTTCCACCACGGTGACCTTGGTGCCGAGGGTGCTGTAGAATGCAGCGAATTCCATTCCGATGACGCCGCCGCCGATGACTACCAGCTCCTTGGGCTGCTCCTCGAGGGCGAGGATCTCGCGGTTGGTGACGATGACGTCGCCCGCTTCCTTCAGCCCCGGGAACGGAGGAACGGCCGCCTCGGAACCTGTGCAGATGAGGAGGTTCTTGGCGGTGTAGCTCTCTTCACCGGCCTTGATGGTGATGCCTTCCTTGCCGCGGCCTTCGATGACTGCGCTTTCGTTCACGACGGTCACTTTATAGGCCTTCATGGCGGCCTTTACGCCTGCCACCAGTTTCTTGACGACCTTGTTCTTGCGATCCACTATCTCTTCGTATTTAAAGGAAGGGTTTTCGGCGTAGACGCCGTAATGATCGCCATTTACTGCATAATTATAGACCTTTGCGCTGTAGAGAAGGGTCTTGGTGGGGATGCATCCTTCGTTGAGGCATACTCCGCCGAGGCTCTTGCGCTCGAACAGCACCGTGCTGAGACCCTGGGCTCCGGCCCTCTCCGCGGCAACGTATCCGCCCGGGCCTCCGCCGATAATCGCTAAATCAAAAATCTGTTCCATTTATTTGTTGTTGTTTTGTTTTGTCTTGTTTTGCCCTGTCATTCCGAGCGAAGCGAAGGAATCTAGAATTCCACTTCGAGCGTTTCAATCTGCGTCGCGACTTCTTTCAGGAAGCGCGTAGCCTCCCCGCCATCAATGGCGCGGTGATCGTAAGTCAGGCTGAGCCCAAGATACGGCACGAAATCCCATCCTCCATCCTTGTTGGCCACCGGGCGCGGAACAATCGTACCCACCCCGAGGATGGCACTCTGGGGAACGTTGATGATAGGAGTGAACCACTCCACCCCATATCCTCCGAGATTGCTGACGGTGAAACTGCCTGCTTCGCTGGCGAGAAGGTCGGGGTTGAAGGACCCCTTCTTGCAGGCATCCGCCGCCTTCTTCAACTCCTTGCTCAGGCCGATGATATCGAGTTTATCCGCCTCCTTGATGACAGGCACCATCAGGCCGCGTTCGGTATCCACCGCGCATCCGAGATTGACCGCCTTGAAAATGCGCATGGCATCGCCAAGGCAGTGGGAATTGACATTGGGGAACTTCTGCAGGGCCTTGATGACCGCGAAGCAGACGAAGTCGTTGATGGTGATGTTGGCATCGATGCTGCCGGCCTCCAGGGCCTTCTTTGCCTTCTTGCGGAGAGCCTGGACCTTGCGTGCATCCGCCCCGAGCATATGGGTCAACTGGGCGGAATTCTGCAGGGAGTTGTACATGCTCTTGGCAATCAGTTTGCGCATGTTGCTCATCTTGACGGTATCGAAATCGACTCCCTCGCCGGGGATGTCGGTGTGGTTGGGCTTCCAGACCTTGAGGTCGCCGCCCTTCACCGTGCCTGCCAGGCCGGTGCCGGTGCCCGCCACGAGGCCGCCCTGGGCCATCATCGCCTTGGCAAGGCCGCTGAG
>JAFZIX010000136.1 GCA_017554135.1 Bacteroidales bacterium
AGGACTCGGCCCAGCTCTTTCATATATGGTCTCGCCGGATACATACTACATTGACGCTGATCCGAGCGATCCGCTGAACAATAAAGAGAAATTCGAGCGCTTTGATGTGGGATTGCAACCGAGTGTGACGTTCCTTCACGGAAAGCACTTCCAGTGGGGATTTGAGGGCAGTATCGGTCTGCTGAATGCGATGAGGCAATACCCCGAATACAACCGTCAGGGTTCCATCCATCTGCATTACCTGGCCGTCACCTGCGGCTGGCATTTTTAAGCCGATGTGTTGTAATAGATAAGCCATCCGGGAGGGTGGCTTTTTTGTTGATATGAGTTGGAGTAGTGTCCTGGTTGGTGTTGGAGTGGTCGATTCTGAGCACGCAGACAAGATGAGAGAGAATATTTTTAAATAAACTTTCGGCAAATTTTGGATTTATTGCCGAAAATTGTATATTTGTGGAGCCACAGAAAAAGGCATCATAAGCATGACGATAGAAAGTCAAATACTGGAAGTGGCGGCTTCCTTTGACAGCTTTAGCGTGTCGCAGCTGCTGGAAGGGCTTGGCGGAACGCTGAGCCTGGACCGGACGCGGCTGAACTGGTATCTCTCCAGATTGGCAGAGGACGGGAAGATTGTGCGGGTGTCCCACGGCAAGTACACGGTGGCCGGCAAGGAGAAGCTGTTCCGGCCGGAGCCCGGGCCGAAGGCCGCAGGGCTTTACCGGCAGTTCCGGGCGGCTTTCCCTGAAATGAGCATGTGCGTGTACGAGGGACCCTGGCTTTCCCAGTTCATGCATCATCTGGCTTCCAACCAGGTTACGTACATTGAAGTGGAGAAGGATATTGCGGAGACGGTGTTCCACCGCCTGCAGGATGAGGGAGAGACGGTGTTCCTTAGGCCGGATGCCGACCTTATCTACAAGTATGTGAATATGGACGCGGGCGCGGTATTTGTCAAACACCTCACGAGCGAGTCTCCGCTGCAGACCGTCTCTGAAACCAAGGTCCCCACCCTGGAGAAACTGCTGGTGGATATGTACTGCGACCCGGATTTCTTTTATCTGCAGGGAGCGGAATATAACCGGATTATGCATAGCGCCCGGTCCCGTTACGTCATCAACCTGTCCCGGCTGCTGCGGTATGCCCGCCGCAGGAACGTGGCAGGAGCCATCCAAACCATTTACGAAAATAGCGAGTATGATATCGACTGAATCTTTTTCCAAAGAGTGGATTCTCCGGAGGTCGGAGGAATTGGGGTACAATGACAAGCAGCTGCTAGAGAAGGTCATCCGGGCGTTCTCCCTGCTGGAAATGCTGGTGGATGCCGGCGCCCCGGTGATTTTCAAGGGTGGCAGCTCGCTGCTGCTGATTCTGAAGGATACGCTGAACAGGCTGAGTATAGATGTGGATGTCATATGCCCTCCCGGAACGGATATCCGTCCATATTTGAAGAACCTGGAAGAGCACGGTTTTGTGAACATTGTTCCGGTGCGGACGGAGCACGGCGGCAAGGAACTCCCCGCCAGCCACTTCAGGAGTTTTTACGAGGTGGTCTTCGGCAGCGGCGAGGATACCGAAGCGTTTATCAAGTTGGATGTATTGTACGAAGACAATCCCTACGAACATACGCAGCTCCTGCCCATCGACAGCAATTTCCTGATACAGAAGGAAGAGCCGCTGCAGGTGCGTGTTCCCGCAAAGGAAGACATTCTGGGCGACAAACTGACCGCCTTCGGGCCCAATACGCTGGGAATTCCGTACTATAAAGAAGACCGCGCCGGGCAGCTGCGCCGCTGCTCGCTGGAAATCATAAAGCAGCTCTTCGACATCGGCCGGCTGTTTGATGCCGTGGAGGATTTCACCGGCGCCCTTGCATCTTTCCGGAAAGTATCGGCCGTGGAACTGGGCTACCGGAAGATGGAAGGACAGATTGACCGTTACTTTGAAGACGTCCGCCAAAGCGCCATGTGCCTGAGCTCCCGCGGCCAGATTGGCCAGGGCCGTTTTGAAGAGTTCCGTGACGGTCTAATCCGCATCAAGGGTTTTATGTACCAGCGGAACTATTACATTGAGAACGCTACTGTGGATGCCGCAAAAGCCGCTTATCTGGCCACCTGTTTCCAGAGGGGGCTGACCGATATCCAGAAGTATGACAAGGATACGGACCTGAGCGCACTAACCATTTTCCAGGCCATGCCCAAGGAACTCCAGCGCCTGCGCCGTTCCCTGCCTGAAGCCTTCTGGTACTGGGCTAAGACCTACGAGTTGATGTAGAAGCTTGTCCACGTCTACGAGGTGTGGACTATTTTGTTGGGTTGAGGCGGATATTTTCGTATCTTCGCAGTAGCGATGGAAGTCAAAGGGCGTTAATGCTTGAACGCTATGAAACGCTTGATGATTTTCTTTCTTTTGATGGTCTGGACTGCTTTGTCTGCAGCTGGCCAGGTTTCTCCTAAGACGGCTGAGCTGGGGTGGCTGGAGTTGCCGACGTTCAGCGAGGATCCGGAACATTTCTTTGTCTCGCATTACACTGAGGAGTACTGGGGGAAGCAGCGGAATTATTCGCTGTTCTGGGATGTTGGGCGACAGATTCCTTTATGGGTGGCGTATCCGCTGAATGAGCGGCTGGTGGGCCGTGGTTCGCGCTCCGGGGCGAGGCAGTATGATAAGTTCATAGCTACGGGCAAGCAGCCAAATCTGCGGCGGACGTACCAGGCGGGGTCCGTTGAGGGGTACATTCGAGGGCATCTGTGTCCGTCGTCTGACCGTATGCGGCCGGGGATGAATGAGCAGACGTTCTATTTCACGAATATGGCGCCGCAGGATCCTTACCTGAATGGCGGACTGTGGGCCTGGCTGGAGGAGCATGTGCAGCAGCTGGCGTTATCGGCCCGGGAGGCGTGGGTGGTGACGGGGTGCATCGACACGGATGCTTCCAATTGGGTGACGGATGTCTCTGGCCGGCCGATTGCTGTGCCGGAGGGGTTTTTCAAGGCTGTGCTGCTTTTGTGGGCTTCTGCAGACGGCGAGGGGGAGGTTTTCGAGGCGCGGGCGTGGGTGGTGGAGAATCGGAGTTATGGGTTCTCCGGGTTTGAGCAGAAGGCATCGGCCCTGGAGGTGAGCATCGATGAACTGGAGGGGATCATCGGCCTGGATCTGTTCCCGAATCTGGTGGGGGTGGTTGGGCCGGAGGTGGATGAAATGATTGAAGGTGAAAGAAAATGACTATATTTGCATTTGGAATCTGGCGCGTGGCGCTGGGCTCCTACAGACATAGAATTTACGATATTCGCTTTTTGCAAGTAGTCATCAAACTCGGCAGGTTTAAGAATCAAGCTACAGTGCAACTAGGGAATCATCGGCCGCGATATGTGGGCGATGATCCCGGTTGTATGCTTGAAGGTTTCTGCCGAGACCGGATGACTACACTGGGGGAGCTCACATTTTTTTTCATGTCATGAGCAAGAATCCAGGAGAGTCCGATCCGGACGGTGTGATGCGGGAGTATGCCGCCTCTCGTGTGAATTGTGAGCGGCCGCCGATGAGTTATCTGTACTCGTCGGGGTCTTTGGCCGATGTGTCTGAGCTGGTGGCGAAGCTGACGTTTGTGAGGCTGCTGCAGGGGGAGAAGTTGATTGAGCCGGAGAATTTGCTGCAGCGGGTGGCGACGCATGAGGCGGGGCCGGTGAAAGAGACGATTCGGGAGTATGTGAGATTTGTTTGCCTGGTGAATCCTGCGTTTCCTTCGTCGCGCGAGGAGGAAGTTTTTGAGGCGGCCTACCGGTATTATTGCTGGCACGTGGACAATCTGTTTGAGAGTTTTGCCTTTGAGCTGGAGGATTGGAAGCGGGGGTTTGAGGGGTGTCTGTTTATAGGGTAGGGGCGTTTCTCTGGCGTTTTTCGATATTTTTTGTAACTTTGTGCTGCGGCCGCGTCGCCATACGCGTTTGCCGCGAAACTCGTCCGGGCTCGGGGGCTGCCATAGTCTCCGGGCCCGATTTCAGTAAATGTAGGAAAGATGTAGGAAAGTCTGAAACTAAAAATGCCCCTCAGGTATCTGAGAGGCATTTTTTGGTGGTGCTGGGAACTATAGAAACAGATTTAACGAAGTTTACCAGAGTATAAAATTTCGCTCGTAACTATCGAACTTTCAAAGATTTGCAATAATATTTGTTTATTCCGATTTAATGGCGTATCTTTGCGTTGAGAGAAAAAGTGGGACGGAAGTGGGACGGACTTTTTCCCCTCTACAAGGAAGAGGCAAAAATGGCCACTCGCGCACTTGTAGGGCCGTTTTTGAGTTGTGGCGAAAAATCGCTTCA
>JAFZIX010000137.1 GCA_017554135.1 Bacteroidales bacterium
AGTGGCCCTGGTCGTTTACATATTAGCCCACAAGGCCTCAATGAAGGGCCGTGGAGAAGCCATCATACAGAAGGCGGAAATTGAGGCAGAAAGCATCAAGCAGCAAAAGATTCTGCAGGCAAAAGAGAAATTTGTGCAACTCAAAAGTGAGCACGAAGACTATATCAGCAACAAAAACAAACAGTTGCAGGAGCGTGAAAACGCAATCCACCAGAAAGAGTCCCAGATTGGCCAGCAGGCCAGCGAACTCGGCCGCAAACAGCACGAACTGGATAGCGCCCGTGGTCAGGTTAAGGCCCAGATGGAGAATCTGGAGCGTAAGCAGGAAGAATGCGACAAACTTATTTCCCAGGTCAACAAGCAACTTGAAACCGTTGCAGGCATGACTGCTGTCGAAGCCAAGAACATGCTGGTGGAGAACCTCAAGGCCGAAGCCCGTACGGAAGCACAGGCATATATCAACGATACGATGGATGATGCCCGCCTGAATGCTGCCAAAGAAGCCAAGCGTATTGTAATCAACACAATACAGCGCACGGCGACTGAAACCGCCATTGAGAATGCAGTAACCACTTTCCCTATCGACAACGATGAAGTCAAGGGACGCATTATAGGCCGTGAAGGTCGTAATATACGCGCCCTGGAGGCTGCAACAGGGGTTGAAATAGTCGTTGATGATACTCCGGACGCAATTATGCTTTCCGCGTTCGACCCTGTCCGCCGCGAAGTTGCACGTCTCGCCCTGCATCAGTTGGTAATCGACGGACGCATCCATCCGGCCCGTATTGAAGAGGTCGTAGCCAAGGTAAGCAAGCAACTTGAAGAGGAAATACTCGAGACCGGCAAGCGTACCTGCATCGATATGGGCATCCATGGTTTAAACATCGAATTGGTCAAGTTAATCGGCCGCATGAAATATCGTTCCTCTTACGGTCAGAACCTGCTTCAGCACTCCCGCGAGGTCGCCAATATCGCTGCTGTAATGGCCTCCGAACTTGGTTTGAATCCTAAGATTGCCAAGCGTGCCGGACTGCTTCATGATATAGGCAAGGTCTCTGATGAGGATCCCGATCTGCCTCACGCTCTCCTCGGAGCCAAGTTGGCCGAGCAGTACAAGGAGCGTCCCGAGATTGTGAACGCCATCGGAGCCCACCACGAAGAGATGGAGATGACCTCTACCATCGCACCTCTGGTGCTTGTCGCCGATGCCATCTCCGGCGCTCGTCCCGGTGCACGCCGCGAGGTAATCGAGTCCTATATCAAGCGCCTGAAAGGCATGGAGGACCTTGCTGCTTCTTATCCGGGTGTCACCAAGTCGTATGCTATTCAGGCTGGCCGTGAACTTCGCGTGATTGTCGGGGCTGAGCAGGTCAGTGACGATGATGCCGCCCGCCTTTCATCCGATATCGCCCAGCGCATCCAGGACGAAATGACTTATCCCGGTCAGGTGAAGATCACCGTGATTCGCGAAACCCGTTCCGTCGCTTACGCAAAATAATCCGGCCATGAACTTATTCCGCCGCCTGATATTGTTGTCGGCAACTCTCATTGCGGGGTTGTCGGTTTTTGCTCAGACTTTGCCTGAAAACACTGTAGAATGGAAGACTGAGGTTTTGACCGATGACAATGGCAAGGCTGTTATCGTTTTTACTGGCACTCCAGTCGTTGCATTGGATCAGATTCACGGCACCTTGCAATGGATTTCCTGCATCGGTACTGATTGCCATAGCCCAGAGGAGTTCGAATTTGACATTAAACCTTCTATCGCTGCGGCGGAAGATACTCCCCTGGAGGGACGTAACACCCGCGGTTCGATAGCGGGGGGACCGTCCCGAAGGGATGGTGGGGTGAGTCCGAAGGACGAACTCCCGACAGGGGAGTATCTACAGCCGCTGCAATCTAAAGGCAATTCTCTTTGGGGACTGATACTGGAGGCAATACTGTGGGGTCTGGCGATGCTGCTGACACCATGCGTATTCCCCATGGTGCCCATGACCATCTCATTCTTTGTGAAAGGGAACGAGAATAAAGCAGCCGGTAAGTTCAAGGCACTGATGTACGGCCTGTTCATTGTGCTCCTCTACACCGTACCGATCAGCATTATCATTGGTCTTACATGGGTTTTCGGCGGATCTACGGTTACTGCAGACATATTCAACTGGCTTGCGACACACTGGCTGCCGAATATTCTGTTCTTCGTGGTATTCATGCTCTTTGCGGCATCCTTCTTCGGTGCATTCGAAATCACTCTGCCGTCTAAACTGGTCAACTCTTCCGACAAGAAATCGGATAAGTCAGGTCTGGCGGGCGTGTTCTTTATGGCGCTGACGTTGGTGTTGGTTTCATTCTCGTGCACGGGGCCCATCGTGGGCACGGTCCTGATCAAATCAACATCGGGCGAGTTCTGGACCCCTATGGTCACTATGCTGGCATTCAGCGTCGCATTCGCCCTGCCGTTTACTCTGCTGGCCTTGTTCCCTTCACTACTGAAGAGTCTGCCGAAGAGCGGCGGATGGCTGAACAGCGTCAAGGTGGTTCTTGGTTTCATCGAGGTAGCGCTTGGATTCAAGTTCCTGAGCGTGGCAGACCAGACCTATCATTGGGGAATTCTGGACAGGGAAGTGTATCTTGCGATCTGGATCGTATGCTTTACTCTTCTTGGGTTCTATCTTCTCGGCAAACTCCGTTTCAAATATGATGACGAGGTCAAGCACATAGGCATTACCCGTCTTGCGCTGGCGATTGCCACTTTCTCCTTTGTGGTTTACATGATTCCCGGAATGTTCGGCGCTCCCTTGAAGGCCCTGTCCGGTTATCTGCCGCCAATAGAGACCCAGGATTTCGTGCTTTCCTCATGGCAGGAAAAGGGGACGGATTCGCAGGCTAAACCGCTTGAGACCTACGAGAGCATTGAAGCAGGTCTGGCCGCCGCCAGGGAAAGCGGCAGAAAAGTGTTTGTGGATATAACTGGCCATGGCTGCGTGAACTGCAGGGAGATGGAAGCCAGGG
>JAFZIX010000138.1 GCA_017554135.1 Bacteroidales bacterium
GGCCGACCGTGGCTGGAGGCCCTCTCCGAACCGCCTGGACACACTCGCATCCCCGGATGCGCCGGTAGTCTGGTTCCCCCGCGGAAGCGGCGATGCGTACTGGTCCATGCAAGACGCCCGTGGCGTACGCAACATCTACTACGCCAAGGATTTGGGCGGTCGCTGGTCCTCCCCCTACCGCATGCCTTTCTCTTCCTCCGAGGATGAGATTTTCCCCATGGTGAGCGGCGGCAAACTCTACTTCGCTTCCAAGGGCCTCTACGGGATGGGCGGATATGATCTCTACGTTTGCGAGCGCACTCCGGACGGCCGCTGGGGAGAACCGAAGAACATGGGTTTCCCATACTCATCCCCCAGCGACGACCTTCTCTTCGTGAATTCCCCGGACGGCCGCTACAGCCTCTTCGCCAGCAACCGCAACTGCGCCGCCGACAGCGTCAGCATCTACGTGCTTGAATACGAGGTGGTGCCGGTGAGTTCCACCATCAGCAACGCAGAAGAACTGCAGAAAATCTGCCGCCTGGACCCGCCCAGGGACCTGAAGAAGGTGGATAACAAGAGCGCGATGTCGGCCACGAAGACGGCCGATGCCAATACGGACCTCTATACCCGCAAGGCCGCCGAGGTCCGCCGCCTGCGCGAGGAAATCTCCCGCGTGAACCGCGAGTTGCAGACCCTGCGCGCATTCTACAACAGCGCATCCCCGTCCCAGAAAGAGGAGATGGCCGAGAAAATCAGGAAGAAGGAGGCGCGGCTTCCGGGCCTTCAGTCCCAGTTGGTGGCTGCGAACAAGGATCTGCAGAAGACGGAGATGGAGTTTCTGCTGCACGGGGTGCTGATCGACCGCAGCCGCGTGGAGGCCGAGAGTGATAACGAGGTGGTGGGTGCGGAGTCATCCTACACCTTCACCCGCCGCTCCCTCGGCAGCTCAGTATTTTAGCCTACTGTCATTCCGAGCGCAGCGAAGGAATCTCTACCTTCCACTATCTTTAATGAGCGTCGCCACCGCTGTGCAGAACGCCGAACTCTCCAGCAACTCCCTGACAGTCAAGTGCATCCTCCAGCACCAGCGATTATCCGGATTCGCCGGGTCGTTGATGCGCTCCTCCGCCGGATTCGGCCAGCGCAGGGCCCCGTCCATCGACAGCCAGTCCTGCAAGGGGAAGATCGCCAGCATGCTGCATGAATCCAGGTGCTCCTTCAGGATACGGCGGCAATCCTCCGGGCTCTTGTCTTCCCCGTTCCAGAGGCGGATGGATGTCATGTCGTGCGAGGATGTGGCGACTACGCTCAGATAGGGCCAGGGACGACCTTTCTCCATACGCTGCATCTCCAGCGAGAGTATCTTTTCGTGGTCCATTACGCTTGGCACGCAGTCCGGCACCATGCCCAGATCCTCGCCGCAGGCCAGCATCCCGGTGCAACTCAGGAGTTTTGGCAACTTGCGCATGGCGTTGTGCGCCCAGAAATCGTTATGGCGGTGATAAAAGAAATCGGTGTAGAGGGCCTCGAAACGCTCTTTCTGCCAGGGCTCTAAGGCCGAGGTGTCCGGGGAGATCAGCGGATGGAACCAGCCCGGCTTGCGGGGATCCTCGATAAACAGGCCCAGAATCGGAAGGCCCATGGCCTCGATTTCCTCGCGACTGTATGGCATTGCGGGGTTGAAATGCCCGAGCAGTCCACTCTTGTAGGGAAGAGGAATCTCCCAGATGCGGAAGAAGCCGAGAATATGGTCGATGCGGTAGGCGTCGAAGTATTTGGCCATGGTGCGGAGACGAGCCTTCCACCAGGCATAATCATCCTTCGCCATCTCTTCCCAGTTATAGGTGGGGAAACCCCAGTTCTGGCCATCCACGCTGAAGAAATCCGGCGGAGCGCCCGCGCTGGAGTCGAGGTTGAAGAGTTTGGGGAAACTGGCGGCATCCACGCTATCCCTGCCGACGCCGATGGGGAGGTCTCCCTTGAGGAAGACACCTTTTTCATGGGCGTATTTCACGGCTCTGGAGAGCTGCTTGTCGAGGTGGAACTGCACCCAATTATAGAACTCCGGAGCAACGGCATCCCTTTGGGAACAGAACATGGCATAAGGGGTAAGCCAGTAGGCGTTATTTTTCACGAACTTCTTGCATTCGGCCGTCGCCAGGTCCTTGGCACCGTGGTTGGCGAAGGCCTTCCGCAGGTACTCCAACTTCAACTTTATCACCCTTGGATAGTCTACTTTCGGCAGGTCGTTGAGTTCTTTTTTAACCTTCTTGAAGGCGGCGTCTTCCTTTATACCCACCTCCGGGAGATGGATATAGATCGGGTGCAGGGCGAAGGACGAAACGGGACTGTACGGATAGGAATCCCCCCACTCGCCGCGGCGGGTGGTGTCGTTGATGGGGAGGAGTTGCAGCACGCGCTGACCGGTACGTTCCATCCAGTCTACGAAACGAGGGATATCGTTGAATTCTCCCACCCCGAAACCTTCATCGCTGCGTAGGGAGAAAACGGGGATGGCGGTGCCTGTGCCACGGAATCCGGGTTGGTCGAAAATTGCGGCTGAATGCTCGCGGGGGAAGGGACAGCCCGGGATGGGACAGTCGATCCAGGAGTCGATGATTTCTCCCTTCCCGGCCTTCGCCTCACGATGATGGTGGGCCCATTCGGTCCTGGTCCAGAGGCCATCTTCGATTACCACATAGAAATAATCCTTAAGCATGGTGCTGCTCCCCTTAGGGATGTTCAGTGCCCAGATGCCATCGGAAGTATAGGTCATTGGATAGACTTTATCGTCTGCCACCAGTGCCAGAGACTCGCCCCAGCGAGTATGGTATTCTATCTTGAAACTGAGCATAACTATTTCTCTATGATCTTGTATCCCCAGGCAGGAAGAATCTCACCCTTGATTGGATCGGAGGGTTCTGCGCTGAGGTTGGCATACACCGTCACCTTGTTTCCGCAGACCTTGCGCGAAAAGGCCAGCACATCGGGATCGTCGGTCTCTATCCACTTAACCTTGCCGCCACGCTCGCCCGCAGCAAGGGCGGGGTTGGAGTGCTTGAGCTCGACCAGAGACTTGTAGAAATCGGTGTATTCGTTTGAAGTCCAGTCGCAGATGGGGTCCTTTTCGAAGAACTCGAGCCTGCGGTCCAGGCCGATTTCCTGCCCGGTATAGATAAGGGGCTGGGTCTTGGGGAGGGTGAAATTCAGCACCTCCATCACCTTGGCGGCATCTCCCATGCGCTCGAACTCTGTGCCGTTCCAGGAATTCTCGTCGTGATTGGAAGTAAAAGCCAGGCGGAAAGCAGAAACAGGGGTGCCTGCAGCATCCTTCTCCAGATACGCGCGCAGGTCGGCTGCATTCTTCACGCCATCCTTGTTGGCAGGACCGTTGCCGATAGCATTCTCGATATGATGCATCTCCCAGGCGTAGGTGGCATCGAACATCGTATCTGCCACAAACTCAGGCTTTTCCGCCTCTGCGAGGAGGTAGATTTCGGGATAGTCGCGGCGGAGTGCCGGCACCAGATACTGCCAGGTCTCGGAAGGCATCTCGCCGGCCGCATCGCAGCGAAATCCGTCCACTCCCTTATCGAGCCAGAAGCGCATCGCATCCTCCTGGGCATACCAGACCTCGCGGTTCTCGTAATTGAGGCTGCGGGTGTCGGTCCAGTCATACTCCCAAATGGCATTTCCCAGCGAATCCCTCTCGTAAAAATCGGCAGGCTTCTCGGTCATCCATATATTATCCGGAGCGGTCTGATTGGCCACCCAGTCCAGGATCACGCGGAAGCCCTGGGCGTGGGCGGCGGCAAGCAGGTCTTCAAAGTCCTGCATGGTGCCGAATTCGGGGTTCACGGCCTTGTAGTCGGAGATGGCATAGTAGCTGCCGAGAGTGCCCTTGCGGCCTTCGGTGCCGATTTCGTTGATTGGCATGAGCCAGAGGATATCCACTCCCAGATCCTTCAGGCGAGGAAGCTGGGCCTCCACTCCCTTGAATGTGCCCTCCGGGCTGAACTGGCGCACGTTCACTTCGTACACCACGGTGTTGTACATCCACTCGGGATGCACCTGCTTGGGGGCGCTGCAACAGGCGCTCAGCGCAACGGCCGCCAAGGCGGCGATAATTGTCTGGTATTTCATGGTTGGTTAGCGTGAAATGTAACTATCTTTAAATCAATTATTTCTGTAAAACGCCTATGTAAAAATGTATAGGCGATTTTTGTAACTTCCTATTAATCAACGCTTTGCATTTTACGCACCCGCATCGATACACTATAGTCATTGCACAAACACCACTGATGATGACGCGCCAAGCGTAACGGAGGTGCCGGAAACCGACACGCTGCCCAGCGACACCAGCATAGAATCCAGCTTATCGCCTTGGAGGTCCAGGGTCACGGCAGAAGAGCCAACATTGTGGAGCACGAGCGCTTTGGAGCCGGATGAAGCGGTCATATACCAGGCTGCAACGGCCTTGTCGGAAGTGTTGTTATTGTTATACTTTGCATGCGCGCTCATTTTGCCGGTCGCCAGCGCCGGGCAGGTGTTGCGGGCATAGGTCCAATCGTAATAGCAGCGCAGCAGGGATTCAGGGTCCTTGGTCTGTGCGTCCACGGAGATCTCGTCGGTTACCAGCGTCATATCGAAGTGGCCGTCAAGGTCCCTGGTGGCCGCGTGCACGGCGGTATCCCATACTATCGGGGTGCGGACAAGCTGGTCCTTGCCGCCATCGTCATCATCCTTCCCCCAGTAGCCAAGCTCCTCTCCCTGATAGATGTAGGGCTCTCCCTCGGCGGTCAGCAGGAAGGCGGCGGCCTGCTTCAGTTTGGCAAGGTCGCGGTTCAAGATGGTGGCGGCGCGGGTCTCGTCGTGATTGGTGAGCTTGGTGGCGGCGATGGCACCCGGGCGGACTGCGGCGTACTTCTGCCTGTATCCCATCAGGTCGTTGGCGAAGTAGCAGCCGGTGCGCTGATTAAGCACCCACTTGAGCCTCTCCCAGAAATCGAACTCGAAGCACGCGGGCAGGCCCTTGTAGTAGGGCGCCACCTTATCCGCATCCATCCAGACCTCGCCGACCATATAGAGGTCGGAGGAGTGGGTGGCGCGGTAGCTGGCATTGCAGCGCTCATACCAGAGCTTCAGGAAATCCGGATTCTGGGGGCCGGTTTCGGAGGAGTAGATGTGCTTGACGGCATCCAGGCGGAATCCGTCCACACCCATCTCCATCCACTTGTCCGCCGTTTCGGCAAGGGCCTGGAAGGGGCCGGAAGATGCCGCATCGGCAAGCGCTCCGTAGTTGAGGTCCGGCATCCAACTGCCGAAGGCCCCCTGGAACTTCATGGCCGTGGGAGAGCCGAAGAGGATGTCATTGGCATCATCGGTGCTAAGGGTAAGCGGCTGGCCCATGGTCAGCACGTTGGCACCCTTGGGCGCGCCCCACTTAGTACCACCGTCCCAACTCGTATCGGAGGTGCGCACAAGCACCCCCCAGGGAGAATCCACGTCGAGGGTAATCTCATAGATACCGGTGCCGGTGGAGTACATGCGCACCGCTTTGCCGGGCTCTCCTATCCAGAGGAACATCTTCACAGAAGTGTCGGTGTTGGGGTTCTGCGTCGCAGCGTCGGTGGGGCTGACAGTCAGGGTTTTGGCACTACCGGAGAAATCCACCTTGAAATGCAGGCGGCCGGTATAGCCTATTTCACCCACTGTCACATCGTGCCATTCATTCGCATAATAACCGGTCAGCATGGGGAATTTGCCGGTGGCTATATCTGTCGCCGGGTCGCTGGAGATATGAAACCAGTTGAACTTGGGCGAAGACGGGCCCTTCTTGGCCTCGGCAAACCAAACATTTCCCTTGCCGGTATGGTTCAGCACATAATCCATGTAGATTTTGATACCCTTGGCGTGAGCGGCATCGATCATGGCCTTGAAGTCAGCCTCCGTACCGTATTTGGGATTGACACGGGAATAATCTTGCACATCATAGCCATGATAGGAATCTGCGGGATGCGCAGGAGAGAGCCAGATTGCGCTCACTCCCAGACCGTCCAGATAATCGAGTTTGGAAGTAATACCATTGAAATCTCCAATACCGTCGCCATCGCTATCGGCGAAACTGTAGATGAGCAACTGATAGGTGATGTGGCCTTGCTTCTCGCCGGATGCATAGGCGGGCACTTTGAAAGCATCTTTCCCCGGCTGCGGATTCTTTCCGCAGGAGGTCGCGAACAGTAACGCTAAAAGCAGAATGGTGCTGACGATTCTTTTCATAAGCGGTATATTAACAGGACCTGCAAGTCCGTATCAGGGGCTTGCAGGCAAAATTACAGGTGTGTCTGATTAGTTGATGACACCGGTACCGGCGTTGAAGTCGTAAGTCAGGGTCTGGCCTGCTGCAATTGCGATTGCCTCAGGGTCGCCACCGGCCTCGCGGTAAACGATCTTGCCACCCTTAGGAACGAATTCTGCATGCCACCAGTCGCCGTTGAGTTCGCAGGAAACGAAGGTGCGGATGTTACCGGCTGCAACTGCAGTCTTGGAAGCGAGCTTGCCGTCGATGGTGAACTTGGCAGCCTCGAGGGTCTTGTCCCAGCCACCATTTCCGAAAGGAGCGTCCATACCGATGATAACGGCGGGCTCTACGATAACCTTGCTGTTTTCGTAGTCGACCTGGAGGGTGTAGAGACCGGTAGTCTCAACGAAGCAGTTGCCGTCCTTGGTAGTGAAGCCCTTGCCATTGCCGAGGTCGGTGAAGTCGGAACCCCAAGCGGTGTCGATAGGGCTGAACTTGAAGCCCTTGCCTGCCTCGATGTAGCGGATTGCCCAGAAAGCGCCGGGCTGGCTGTGGAACGGGTGCATTGCAACTGCGTCGCCGCCTGCTGCGAGATTCCATCCCTGGATGCCTTCGCCGATCATGAACATGGTCTCAGGCAGGTTGGATTCCTGGGTGCAGACTGCGGTGTAGCTGAAGTTCTTGTCGAAAGAACCCTGTGCGAGCTTGAAGGTAAGGGTAATGTCGTACAGACCAGCCTTTTCCACCTTCAGGTTTGCTCCGTTCAGGGTCATGCCCTCTGCGAGGGAAACCTCTGCCTTAACCTTACCTGCGTCGTCGAGAGTGACCTTCCAGTAGTTACCGGTAGCGAACTTGAACTCACCGTTCTTGGCCATCTTCTGATCCTTGAAGGTGAAAGTAATGCCGTCGTTG
Source organism: Bacteroidales bacterium (assembly GCA_017554135.1). Taxonomy (GTDB): domain Bacteria; phylum Bacteroidota; class Bacteroidia; order Bacteroidales; family UBA932; genus Cryptobacteroides. Next base: position 7,196 of record JAFZIX010000138.1, read on the forward strand.
GAGAACTCGGTCTTCTCGGTAGCGGAACTGAAGCCCCAACCGTTCATAGAACCGCGTACACCGAAGTCGCTGGCGTCGAGGAGCACGATCTGGGCGTCCTTGAGGTCGCCTGCCTTGTTGATGTCGAGCACGATGTGATAGAGACCGGTCTTCTCGACCTTCATGGCAGGAGCCTTGGTACCGGTAACGAGCTTGCCCTTGAGCACACTTGCAGGGTTATCGGCATAAGCCTCTTCCTCGGGAGTCACGAACTCGGCGAGGGTTGCGCTGTAGCGCTCCTTCTTGCCACCGTCGTTATAGAGAAGGTAGAATTCCTTGCCACCTTCGAGAACGATGTACTTCTCGTACATGCCTTCGCGGACAGCCTTGTCCACTTCGTTGAAACCGGCTGCCATGACGCAGTCAGCCTTGATTTCATCGGAACCGGTAGCAGGACCTGCTACATAGAAACCGTTAACAGTAACTGCGCCCCAATCGATGTTGTCGTCATTGTTCTTACCGCAGGAAACTGCGAGAAGAGACAGGGCAGCAATGCTGAGTAAAAAGATCTTTTTCATTTTGTTTGTTTGTTAAATGGTTGATTAATAATAATATATGATTTCGTTAAATGTTCGTAGGATAACCGGGATTCTGAGTCCAGACCGGGTTGCCGTTCTCGTCGCGCACAGACTTCTCCAGAATTTTGTAAGGAATCGGGAACCATTTGCGGTAACTGTCGGTGGCGGTGATGAACTGCACGTAGCTTGCCTGGTTGAACTTGCCGAAGCGGATAAGATCGCGGCGGCGCATGTTCTCCCATGAGAACTCGCGTCCACGCTCGTCCAGAATGCCGTCCAGGGTGAGAGCGGAGGGATAAGCGGCAGTATAGGCAGCAGCAGGATCGGCATCGTATGCGAATGCCCTCTTGCGCAGAGTCTGGAAATCGGCGGATGCCCATCCGGAGGTACCGGTGCCACCGCGGAGGATGGCTTCTTCCTTCATCCAGAGCACATCTGCATAGCGGAAGAGCACGAAGTCGTTCTCGCTATATTTGTACTTGCCGGCCTTGTCTATTTCGTATTTGATATTGCGTGCGCCTTCAAGGTCGGAAGCCTCGGTGAGGGAGGTCACGTCCTTGACGATGATGGCAGGGCTCTTGGCCTCGTCCTTATCCTCACAAAGTTTGCCGGCGGCATCGTAGATAGGCCCGAGGAACCATCCCCACTGCTTGGTGTTGTTGGTGCCTTTGCCCTCGTTGCCCGGGCCGCGCACATCGGTGGCAGCAAAGCGGTCGATGAAGGAAGGACGGGCGCAGAAGCCGTTCCAGGGGGTCTCGAGGAGGCCATAGGTCTTCTGATGATTGTAGTTCAGGGTGAGCAGGGCAATGCGGAGTTTGTTCAGCATCATGCCGTCGCCGCCGGAACGCTCGTCGATGTTGGCTTCACCATTCTCAACAATCACGAAGATATTCTCCTTGGAAGATGCGTTGTCGATCTTGAAGTTGTTGAAGTAGTCAGGCTCGATGGTATAGGAACCTGCATCGATAATGGCATCACAGCAACGCACGCAGTTGGTGTAGAAGTCCTTGGCGCTCGTAATGGGAGTAGTATAACTGTTGGTCAGTTTTATGTTGGAAGGGGTGCAGTCGAACGACTCTGCATTCAGGTAGAGGCGTGCCAGCAGGGAATATGCAAGGCCCTGGGTGGCACGGCCGTAGTTCAGCGCACGGCTGGCGTCGTCGCTTACCACGGGCAGATTGGGTGCATTCTTCTCCAGACAATCCACAAGGTGGGACCACACGTCGGCTGGCTCCATAAGCGGATCGCTGGCCTTGTCGACGAATTCCTCGAGATAAGGAATGCGTCCGAAGCAGTCGAAGAGCATATAGTAGTAGTAACTGCGCATCACCTCGAGTTCGCCGGTGTACTGTGCGTACACCTTGTCGGACATCGAAGATTTGTAGTCGTTCAATGTCTTGAGGAGTTTGTTGCAGAGCACGGCTCCGGCGATGGTGGTGTTCCAGATATTGCGGAATGCACCGCCCATCTCGTTCCAGTTATGGGTATTGAGATTGCGCCAGTAGCCACCGTCCGCCCAGTCCTTATCGGGCATGCGGGTCGGGCAAAGGCCTTCGTCGGCGGTGAGGGTAACAACACCCCAATAGCCCCAGTGGTCGTGCAACCACTTCACTTCGGCATAGCACTGGCCCACGAGCAGGGCCACGTTGGATTCATCTGTCATCAAGTCCGCGGTGGTGGGGTTGCCATAGTTCACTTCTTCCAGCATGCTGTCGCAGGAATTGAAAAGCGAGCATGCCATCACGGCGGTCAAAAGGGTAATGACTATCTTTTTCATGGTTTCTCCGGTTTAATATTAGTACAGGCTAAGGTTAAGGCCGATCAGGAAGGTGGCCACAGGCGGATAGAACGAACAGTAGTCGATGCCGCCGTTCCATACGGAGGTGGTGTTCACCTCAGGATCCTGGCCGCTGTACTTCGTGAGAGTGAGAAGATTCTGCCCCGTGGCATAGACCCTGGCAGACTGGATGTATTTGTTCTCCTTGATGGGGAAGGTGTAACCTATGGTAAGGTTGTCGAGTTTCATGTAGGTGCCGCTCTCCAGATAGTAATCAGAGAACTGAGCCTTCTGGGTAAGAGTGGTCTTGGCGCCGTTCACGTCCTTCATGAAGATGTTCTTGTTGTTGGCGCTCATGGGGCCGTATGCCCAGCGGGTGACGTTAAGAATCTTGTTGCCCACGACGCCGCGGAGGAACATGGTAAAATCCCAGTTGTTCCAGCGCACGGTATTGTTCCAACCGAAGGTGAAGATAGGCTGGGCGCTACCCAGAACCTGACGGTCACCCTCGACTGCGGTGCTCTCATCACAGTAACGCACCTGACCGTCGCCCTGATCCGGCATCAAATAGGTCCAGAGGCCGGAGTTGGGATTCACACCGAAGAACTTGTAGCCATAGAAACTGCCCACAGCCTGGCCCTCGACGAGTATCTGGGTGTCGGTATTCATGATACCGTTCTCGCCCACGCCGCCGGAAGTGGTCTCGGTGTAGTTGAAGCCCTTGCTGGGATCAGAGAGCGAGGTAATCTTATTGCGGTTGAAAGACAGAGTGGGGGTCGTGGTCCAGGTCAGGCCTTCCTTCTGGACGGCAACGTAACTGACCGAAAGTTCCGCACCGTAACTGTCCATCTTGCCTGCGTTTGCAAGCAGGGTGGTGAACTGGTAAGGAGGAGTAGGAACTTCATAGTCCCAAAGCAGGTCCGTGGTGTGGCGGAAGTAAAGATCGAAACTACCATACAGGCGGTCTTTCAGCAGTGCGTAGTCCACGCCGAGGTTGTACTCGTACTTCTTCTCCCAACGGATGTCCGGGTTGACGTTCTGGCTGACGGTATAGGTGTAGACGTATGCTCCGTTATACCAGAAGGTTCCTCCGTTGGAAAGGAGCTCGACGCTGCGGAGGTCGCTGCCGAGATCGTTACCGGTGACACCGAAGCCGAGGCGGAGCTTGAGGTCGTCCACCCAGGTGATATCCTTCATGAAAGGCTCGCCGCTCACACGCCAGCCGGCGCTGAGTGCGGGGAAGAGACCCCACTTGTTGTTCGCGCCGAAGCGGGAGGAACCCTCGCGGCGCAGCGAAGCGGAAACCAGATACTTCTCGTTATAGTTATAGTTCACACGGGCGAACTGGGCGATCAGGGTGTGCGAATTGCGGTCGGACCCCATCTCCATATATTTCTTGGAAGCATCGCCGTCACCCATCTTATAGTACTTCATCACGTCCGGAGCGGCAAAGCCCTTGTTGGCCATGCTGAAGGAATCGTAGAAGAAGTTCTGGTAAGACACGCCGGAGACCACTGCCACGCTGTGGCCGTTGAAATTGCGGTTCCAGTCGGCGGTGACTTCGAAGAGCTTGTTGAGGGAGTTGTTTCCACCGCGGCCGGCCTTCTGGGAACCGGACGCATCAGTGTTGACGACACCGTTATAATAGTAATTGTTATTGTCCCCTTCCTCGACTGCAGCGAAGCCGCTCACCTTCAGGCCCTCGACGGGCTTGACGTTGACGGTGGCCTTGACGCTGCCGCGGAAGAAGTTGCCCACGCCGTAGGATTCCTTCTGGTTCATGTTCTCCACCGGGTTCACGAATCCGGTTTCCTCGGAACGCCAGAAATAGCCGTTGGGGGAGGTTTCATCGTAGACGGGATAGGTAGGATTCAGCAGGGCCGCATTCTTGAAGTCGCCGCAGAAATAGTCGTTGCGGTAGCGCATGTAGCTGAGGTCGTACTGGAGGTCGACCCATCCGTCGAGAGCCTTCTGGCCGGCGGCCAGTTTGGCCATCAGCTCGCTGCGGTTGGTGGTCTTGGCGATACCCTCGGCATTCTTGAAGTTGATGGATGCGCGGTAGTTGAACTTCCTGGAGGAGCCTACGATGGCCACGTTGTGGTTGTGGGCGATCGCGGCGGGGCGGCAGACTTCCGCCATCCAGTCGGTGTTGTAGCTCTCACCGTTGGGACCGGTGTAGATGTTGGCCGTGGCCAGGCCGCCGGAAAGGGTTGCGAGATCCCTGAATTCCTGGGCGGTAGCCATGCCGGTGCTCGCGTTGCGGACGGAGGCGGAGGCGTATCCGGAATATTCCACCCTGGTGTTGGCCACGTCGGAGAACGCATCTCCGCGCTTGGTGGTGATGATGATGACGCCATTGGTACCGCGGGTGCCGTAGATAGCGGCGGCGGAGCCGTCCTTCAGCACGTCCATGGATGCGATTTCATCCGGCGAGATGTTGTCGATATTGCTGACAGGAACGCCGTCCACGATGAACAGTGGGCTGGTGCCGGTTCCCTTGTCGAGGGTGGAGAAGCCGCGGATCTGGATGTTGTAACCGGTGCTGGTAGGGTCGGAAGTGGTCTTGATGATGTTGAGACCCGCGACCTTGCCCTGGAGCAGTCCCATGGGGTTGGTCTTGACACCGGCATTGAAATCCTCGCTCTTGATGGAAGCGACGGATCCGGTAACCTCTTTCTTTTTCTGGGAACCATAACCGATGACTACGACCTCGTCGAGGAAGGTGGTGTCGTCGGTAAGGTTGATGGTCTCGGGCACCTCGGTGGCCTTGAAGGTCTGGGTTGCATATCCGATGCAGCTCACCTCCACCGTGGCGTCGGGGCTGGAAACGGTGAACACGAAATCACCGTCAAAGCCGGTGGATACTCCGTTGGATGTGCCCTTTTCGAGCACGGTGGCTCCGTAGACGGGCCCCAGGGGATCCACGACGACGCCCTTGACCTGGTATCCCTGTGCGGATACCTTGGTGCAAATCAAGCTCATGGCCAGAATTGCGGTAAGGGTTAGGATTTTTTTCATATCAGTCATTATGTTTGATCTCGATGAATTTTACGCAGAAGGCCCCGATCACCAGGAAGATGCCGGCCGCGAGCAGCATCGCGGGCTGGCTGCCCGCCAGCTTGAGCACAAGGCCGCCGGTTGCCGCCGCGATTATCTGCGGCAGGCAGATGGTGCAGTTGAAGAGCCCCAGATAGCTGCCCATGTGGGGATTCCCCTCGAGGGCGTTGGTAAGCAGGGTGAAGGGGAGCGCCAGCATCGCCGCCCAGGCGGTTCCGATGAGGAAGTAGGCCGCGCAGGCGAGATACTTGTCGGTGATGAACATCAGTGCCGCGAATCCGACAGCACCGATGAGCAGGCTCACCACGTATGCGGTCTTGAGATTGCGGAACTTGGGCAAGATGGTGGCCCAGAGGATGGACCCGGCGGCCTGCACTGCGAATGCCACGCCTACCCAGTTGCCGGCGTCCTGATAGGCCTTGGATGCGGTGCCGGTGACCCCGCCCCAGCAATTGAACGCCAGCGTGCCGTTGGAATAGGTCCACATGTAGAGGAAGGCGGCCCAGCAGAAGAACTGCACGAGGCCCACGGTCCAGAATGTGCGGGGAGCCTTCACCAGAAGGGCCAGCAGGCCCTCTTTCCTGGACTCGTCCCCTGCCTCGGGAGTGATCCCGTGGAACTCCGCGTACTCCGCCGGAGGCATCTCCTTAACCTTCATGAAGGTGTAGAGAACGCAGATTATGAGGATGGCTGCGCCCACATAGAAGGATGTGATGACGGAATCCGGCACCACGCCCTCGGGGGCTTCGTTCGCAATCCCTATCCAGGTGAAGAAGATGGGGAGGAGGTATCCCACCAGGCTGCCTGCGTTGCAGAGGAAGCTCTGGATGGAGTAGGCGCGGGCCTTCTGCTCCTCGTTCACCATGTCCCCGACCATCATCTTGAAGGGCTGCATGGCCACGTTGATGCTGGTGTCGAGGAAGATGAGGCTGAAGAGACCGAACCACATGGCGGAGTTGAGGCCGAGGAAGACGTAGGCGGTGCTGAGGTTCAGGCTGCCGGCGTTGGGCAGGAAGATCATCACCAGCACGGCCACGATGGCGCCCACCAGAAGGTAGGGCTTGCGGCGGCCCATGCGGGTCCAGGTGCGGTCGCTCCATTTACCGATGAGGGGCTGCACAAGCATGCCCATCAGCGGCGGAAGTATCCAGAAAAAGCTGAGCTGGTGCGGATCCGCGCCGAGCGTCGCGAAGATTCGGCTGATGTTGGCGCTCTGCAGGGCGTAGGCAATCTGCACCCCGAAGAACCCGAAGCTCAGGTTCCACATCTGCCAGAAAGATAAATTCGTCTTTTTACCCATGTAATCGGTCCGTTTCAGTGTTAAAAAGCGGCGCGAATTTATGTGATTTTATTTTATAAATAAAGCAAATCTGACGAAGAGATGATTTTTCAGGACGAATTGTTGATTTTGGGTGACGAATTTTTCGTATATTGCAAGACTATGAGTAAAACACGGGCCGGTTGGCTGATACATATCTTCGCCCTGCTGCACCTGATTACCGCGATCGCGTGCAAGGCTTCCGGGTTGAGCGACACATTGCTCCTTACTATGCTCACTATGACGCTTACGGTGCTGCTATGCTCCCGCGAGCGTTTGTCGTTGGAATTCACTGCGTTGACCATAGTGCTGGTGAACGTGGTGGGTTATTTCGCCGGGGTGGGGCTTGCGGCGCTGTTCGATTTCATATCGGCGGACGCGACCCTTCGTGCCGGGATCGCCACCTTCCTTACCACGGAGTTTATAGGATGGGCTTTGCTGCTAGCCGCCCGGTCCCGGGTTGCATCCTTCGGAAGGGGCACGGGCCTGATCGTTGAAGACAAGCAGATGACGGTGCTCATCATCGCCATCGCCATCATCTATGTGGCAAGGGTCCTGCTGGACCTCTATTCCAGCGGTGAGGGTTCCCGCGGGGAGATTATAGGCAACTCCATAGCCCTCCTGCTGTTCGTGGCGGACGTCGCGTTCATTGCACGCAGCGTACGCGAGACGAAGACGCACCCGGTATATAAAGAAAGGTTCCTGGTCCGCGTGGGCGACAAGATTATCCCCCTGCAGGCGGGCGAAATCGCATGCGTGGTTTCCGAAAACAAGGGAACGTACATCCTTTGCAAAGACGGCACCCGCTACGCCGTGAATCCTTCCCTGGACGAACTGTCCGGCAGCCTGGATCCGCTCCTCTTTTTCCGGATCTCGCGCAGCGCCATAATCTCCAAGACGGAGGTCCTGGGCGCCGAAAGGCAGCCAAGCGGCAAACTTACCCTGGAAACAAAACTGTCCGCGCCCCTGGAAGTCAGCAGGGCGCGCGTAGATGCCTTCCTCTCCTGGCTCGAAAACTGATAATATGAAGACAATATTCCTTTTCCTGTTGCTAGCAGGTACCCTGTCCAGTCCGGACGGAAAGCTGCAGCTGAATTTCGATGTAAACAAGAAGGGCGTTCCCACCTATGAACTGCAATATGACGGTCGGGAAGTGGTGAAACCCAGCAAACTCGGCTTCATCTTCCGTGGAGAAAAAATACACATTCCCGAAACCGCTAAAAACCATGGGAAGCGCTACCGCAAGCCGGTGGATATGCAGCGCGGTTTCATCCTGAAGGAAGTGCAGACCTCCAGTTTCGACGAAACCTGGCAGACTGTTTGGGGCGAGGAGTCGCAGATCCGCAACAACTACAACGAGTTGGCTGCCACCCTCGAAAAAAACGGCATCCGGATGATAATCCGCTTCCGCCTCTACGACGATGGCCTTGGCTTCCGCTATGAGTTCCCGGAGCAGCCGAATCTGGTTGATTTCGTAGTCAAGGACGAACTCACGGAATTCGCCATGGCGGGGGACCATACGGCCTTCTGGATCCCAGGGGACTACGACACCCAGGAGTACAGTTACAACGTCAGTCGCATGAGTGAAATTCCTGCCATCGCCAAAAAGATGAAAATAGGAAATGCCTCGCAGCAGACTTTTAGTCCCTCTGGCGTGCAGACGGCCCTCCAACTCAAGACTGATGACGGGCTCTACATCAACATTCACGAGGCGGCGGTGGTGAACTATCCCACCACCAATCTGAACCTCAACGTGCGCAAGAAGGTTTTCCGCACCTGGCTGACTCCGGATGCCGAGGGCTGGGGCGCCCTGTTGCAGGCTGGCAGCCGCACCCCCTGGCGCACCGTGATGGTGGTGGATGATGCGCGCAAGGTGCTGTCATCCAGGCTGATACTGAACCTGAACGAGCCCTGCGCCCTTGAGGATATGACCTGGATACATCCCACCAAGTATATGGGCGTATGGTGGGAGATGATTGTGGGCGGAAGCACTTGGTCTTACACCGACGACCACCCTGTAATCATCCTTGGAGAAACGGATTACGCGAACTCCAAACCACACGGCCGCCACGGTGCCAACAACGACAACGTCCGCCGCTACATCGACTATGCTTCGGCCAACGGCTTCGACGCCGTGTTGGTAGAAGGCTGGAACATAGGCTGGGAGAACTGGTTCGGGCATCAGAAAGACAAGGTGTTCGACTTCGTTACACCCTATCCGGACTTCGACCTGCCGGCACTGAACGCGTACGCCCATTCGAAGGGCATACGTCTCATAATGCACCACGAAACCTCCTCATCCACGGTTAATTACGAGCGCTGTATCCCCGAGGCCTACGCGCTCATGAACAAATATGGTTACGATGCGGTTAAGTCCGGCTACGTGGGCGATATCCTGCCCATAGGCGAGCACCACTACAGCCAGAGCATCATCAACCATTATAATTATGTGATACGCCGCGCGGCCGAGCATAAGATTATGGTGAACGCACACGAGGCCGTGCGTCCGACGGGCCTCTGCCGCACCTGGCCGAATATGATAGGCAACGAGTCTGCCAAGGGCGGAGAATTCTGTGGCAGCGTAGAGCCAAAGCACCTCACCATCCTGCCTTTCACCCGCCTGCAGGGCGGCCCTATGGACTATACCCCTGGCGTGCTTGAAATGAATCTGCACCTGATCACCCCAAAGCGCCAGGACGTGCTCCACTTCACTGTCTGCAAGCAGCTTGCGCTGTATCTCACCATGCCTTCCCCCCTGCAGATGGCCTGCGACACTCCGGACAATTACGACAATTATCAGGATGCCTTCCAGTTCATAAAGGACGTGGCGGTGGACTGGGAGCAGAGCAAGTACCTTTATGCCGAGCCGGGGAATTATATCGTGGTTGCCCGCCAGGCGAGGAAATCCACCCTGGAGTTGGCTGCGAAGGGGGTTGCTGCTCTTGCGGACGGCAAGAAGGATTATGTGAACGGGGCGAGCCGCTTCTGCCTGACGGATGTGAACGGCAAGCCGGATGCCACCAAGGATGTGTGGTTCGTGGGTGGCATAACCGACGAGGAAAGCCGTTCGTTTGACGTAACTTTCGAGTATCTGAAGCCCGGTGCAAAGTATGAAGCCACCATCTATGCCGACGCCCCCGACGCCGACGGCGTGAATGTTTCGCAGGAGACCGGTTCCACCCCTTGCGCCCGCTATACCATCACCAAGAAAATAATCGATTCCGCCACGGTCCTCCCCATCACCATGGCCCCCTCCGGCGGCTTCGCCATATCGTTAAAAGAAATCTAACTGTCATTAAAAAAACTGTCATTCCGAACCCCCTGTCATTCCGAACCCCCTGTCATTCCGAACC
>JAFZIX010000139.1 GCA_017554135.1 Bacteroidales bacterium
CACCTCATGAAACTGCTTGCGAAAGTTGCATTTGTCCTGTATGCCTACTATGTTGGCAACCATGACAATCTTATATTCAGGATGTTCGCAGATAATCCTGCGTGCCTCTTCAAGCCTGAGTTTCTTCCGGATTGAAGTAAACCGCTGCCCTACAACCACGGAGAAGAAATAAGATAATGCTTCAACCGACACACCAAATTCTTCCGCAACATCTGCAAGAGAGATATCCGGCTGACAGTAGCGCTTTTCCGCCACCCAGAGATGGAACTGTCTTGAAATCCTCTTGTTCACATTCTTTTGCGTCGGATCGACGACTGTTGAAGAGACTCTCATCAACAATCCTATCAATGCAGGCATGATCTTTTTCATAGATTCATTAGTTTTGTGTTGTTAAAAAATATTTAGCGAGATTCGCCTTTTATTAGTATTTTTGCGGTTGTATGTTCGAAAATCTATCCGAGAGACTTGAAAAGTCATTCAAAATCCTGAAAGGTGAAGGTAAAATCACCGAGGTTAACGTTGCTGAGACTCTGAAAGATGTCAGGAGGGCACTCCTTGATGCCGATGTAAGTTATAAGGTTGCGAAAGAATTCTGCGACAAAGTCAAGACCAAGGCAATAGGCACCGGTGTCCTGACTGCCGTCAAGCCCCAGCAGATGATGGTGAAGATCGTTCATGACGAACTCACCGAATTCATGGGCAGCGATGCTTCGGACATAAATATCAAGGGCAACCCGGCTGTAGTGCTGGTAGCGGGCCTGAACGGTTCCGGTAAAACCACCTTCAGCGGCAAGTTGGCACTCTACCTCAAGCGCAAGGGCATTAAAGTCATGCTCGCGGCATGCGACACCTTCCGTCCTGCCGCAATCGACCAGTTGAAAACCCTCGCCGGGCAGATTCAAGTGCCCGTTTTCTCGATAGAAGGAGAGAAGGATCCGGTCAAGGTTGCCAAAGCCGCCATTTCCCAGGGTGGCCAGCAGGGATATAGCGTAATCATAATAGATACCGCGGGCAGGCTCAGCGTCGACCAGGAACTCATGGACGAGATCCGAACCATGAATGAGGCCGTCAAGCCCAGCGAGAGTCTCTTCGTGGTAGATGCGATGACAGGTCAGGATGCGGTAGCGTCCGCTCTCGCATTCAACGATGCCATCGACTACGACGGCGTGGTCATCACCAAACTCGACGGCGACACCCGAGGCGGCGCAGCCCTCTCCATCAAGGCAGTTACCGGAAAACCCATCAAGTTCGTTTCCACCGGAGAGAAGATGGAGGCCCTGGATGTCTTCCACCCTTCCAGAATCGCAGACCGCATCCTCGGCATGGGAGATGTCGTTTCCCTCGTGGAGAAGGCCCAGCAGGCTGTTGACGAGAAGGAGATGCGCGAGACCCGCAAGAAACTCGCCAAAAACCAGTTCAACCTGAACGATTTCTACAACCAGATCCAGCAGGTGCGCAAGATGGGAGACATCAAGGATCTCGCAGCCATGATTCCCGGAATGGGCAAAGCAGTGAAGGATGTTGATATCGACAACGACAAGGCATTCAAGAGCACAGAGGCCATCTATCATTCGATGACGCCATACGAGCGCGAGCATCCCGAGGCCATAAACGGTAGCCGCCGTCGCAGGATTGCTGCAGGCAGCGGGACTTCGGTTGAGGAAGTAAACAAACTGCTCAAGCAGTTCGAAGGCTCCCGCAAGATGATGAAGATGGCCGTGGACGGGTCCCTGGCCCAGAGGCTCAAGAATTTCCGAGGCTAAAACATCAGTTTCAGATCGTCTGCTATCCCCTTCGATGCTTTATCTTCGGGGATGAACATCCATTTGCCATTGCGCTTCTCCTGATATGTCGCTGTGTCATCAATCAGGCCATATTCTTCTACATACTTGTAGATGATGTCGCGGATTTCGGGATAGCGGTGGATTATGCGGCTATCTATCTCCTTCTCAGGTATTCCGGAGCCATCGGTAAGCAGGCCTCCGGCACCGCTGGCGCGGTAGGATGTCATCGCAACAATGTATTCAGCATCGGGCTTGAAAGCGTGGCCGTCCGCCATACCGCTGATAACCACCCTCTCCCCTGCCGGCTTGGTAATATCTACAGTATAGTTGATGCCTGCAGCGGAATCGAAGTTATAAGACCTTTTTACGAAGGACCAGCCTCCCTGATTGTTCCTGGGATCGTTCCTCTGAACAATGTTCAACACATGGTCTCCTCCCGGAGCCGCCAGCCAGCCATCATAGGAATACTCAAGATAATTCTTGATTTCGGCACCCGTCATCCGGAGTGTATAAAGCTGATTCTCAAACGGATAGATGGTAAACAAGTCGTTGAATATCAGTACGCCAGCCTTGACTGTTCCGTTATAAGTGAGGGGTGCGGCGATGGAAACATCCGCCCCACTTTCCTTTAGGCATACGGAATGGATCAGGTTCACATAGTCACACATTCCCGAGTAAGCATCGCGGGTACGCAAATCCATCGCTAGAGCCCCTATCTCTTTATTGGAGAATGCCTTGACTTCTTCGAAATCCTTCTTGAAGGCCGATTTCATTTGAGGATCTGTTTTGCGTTTGTCAACGCGGATCAAGCCGGAAGAAATGTTCTTCCCTGCAACTTTGCCATGTTTGATTTCAACTTGCAACTCTCCATGACCCAGATACTTGGCCCTGTTGCCGGAATTAATAATCGCAATGTGTCCGTTATCTGCCCTGAATTCCCTGTGGTCATGTGAACATACTACGAAATCGACCCCTTTCAGCGTTTTGTACAGATCTATCCCTTGCCCTTCCAGGGATTTGCCATTACCCTCCCCCGTGGCCGAATGCACGCTCACTATCACTACCTGCGGTTTCAGCCTGGCCGTGTATTTATCCACATCCACCTGCACCTTCGGAATCAGGCTCTCAAAATGCATCCCGCTCCACAGAGTCTCATCCATCCAGGCAGGATTGTTTGCATTGGTATAACCCAGCACCAGGACTTTAAGCCCGGCGCGCCTGAACAACTTATATGGCTGGAAATAAGGTTTCCCATTGTCGTTGCGTATGGCATTCCCGGCAAGAAAAGGAATGCCGTTGCGTTTCAGTTCCCTGGCGACTCTGTCATAAACCGCATGCCCCGTCTCGACATCGTGATTGCCGACGGTGACTGCATCATACTTCATGTAGGATGCCAGCCTTGTAAAGAGATGTTCCGTACCGGTATTCACATAATTGTAATAATAACTGGCATTGTCTCCCTGGAGGCAGTCCCCGGCGTCGATCAGCAGCACATTCCCGGCCCCGTCGGCTTTGCGAACGCTGTCCACATAGTAATTGACGGCCAGCAGGCTGTTACGGCTCTTTCCACCAACGTATTCCTCATCGAACCACGCTCCGTGCACGTCGTTGGTGGTAAGTAATTGTAGCGTATGAACACCGTCCTCCGGCCTGCAGGAGACCAATAAAACGGCAGACAGAAGAATATGTGATAATTTCCGCATAAGAACGTTTTCAATATGCACAAATATATGAAAAGAGTGCTATTTTTGCAATATGGCAAAAGCGTGCACAAAAGTGGAGATTAGCAAGTTTCCTGTTAAAATATCCACAAGCGACATAGTTTCCGTACTGGGCAGTTGCTTTGCAAACGAGATGGGGTCCAGGATGAAAGAGGCCGGATATAATGTATGCGTCAACCCTTTCGGCACTCTTTTCAACCCTGTATCTATCGCCAACAGCATCGCGAGGCTCGACAGCGCAATCCCCTTCCGGGCGGATGAATGCGTAGAGATGGGTGCCGGCGCCGGCAAGATATGTTCGTGGTGGCATCATACTTCTTTTGCCCGATTGACGGCGGAGGAATTTCTGGACAATGCCAACAGGGCCCTGCAGGAGGCATCCGCATTCTGGAAGAGCAGCAACAAGGTGATCATCACACTCGGCACGGCAATGGTCTGGAAACTTGTGAACAACGGCGAGGTGGTGTCAAACTGCCTTAAGCGCCCTTCACGGGAGTTTTCTCACGAGATGCTGAGCGTCAGCCAGACTGCGGCGGTGTTGGAGCGGATAGTGCGGTCGCACCAGGATAAGGAATTCATATTCACCGTCAGCCCTATTCGCCATATGGGAGAAGGAGCGCACCAGAATACTGTCTCCAAGGCAACCCTGCAGCTGGCCATAGAGGCCATCGGGGCTACATACTTCCCGGCTTATGAGATTATGCTGGACGAACTCCGGGACTACCGCTGGTTCGCCGAAGACCTGGTGCACCCTTCAAAAGAAGCCGCAGACTATATCTGGGAGCGTTTCCACGAAGCTATACGATAAAACCCGACCTCAAGGCCGGGCTTTATCATCAAGTATAGTTTAGTTCGCGAATAGTTTAATTTTTAACTGTTTATGGCTCGTTAGAATAATAACCTTATTATTTCATCTTTATCTATTTCCAAAAGCCGTGCCTTTTTTGCAAATTCCGGCAAATCTTCTTTCAAAAATTTTTCTTTTGCCTCTTTGCGTATGTTTTGAGCGGCATTTTCAGTAACAAAAAAACCTATTCCCCTCTTATTATAGATAACACCCTGAGCGGTTAATATATCGTATGTGCGCGCCACGGTGTTCGGATTCACCCCTATCTGGGCGCCATACTCCCGCACGGACAGTATCCTGTCCTCCCCCTTCAGTTCTCCCTGAAGGATGCGGTCGCAGATAGCATCCGCAATCTGCAGGTAAATGGGTTTGTTGCTATCGAATTCCATGGTTTATTGTTTTATTGTATTTATGCGGAAATATAGGCCAAGATCCAGGACTGCGAAGATAACCACATACATTGCACATAAACCCCAATTCAGCATCCTCATAAGTTTGTCATCGGTAATGTCCTCAGGCGAGATATGCACTTCACCACCAAATACAACTGCGGTGATAATGGTGCACAGGATGCCGATGGCCATAAGGGTAAGGAATGTATAGACAATCTTGTTCTTACGGAAGAAGATAGCACCGAGAGCGAATGCGAGTATGTTCTGGCACCAGGACAGGTATATGAACCAGGGGCCGTTCATCATCAGTTTCACGTTTTCCGCGTGGACCTCCGCCACGCCCTTCTGCATGGCATCGAGTATGGTGGGTAGTATGAATGAGTCGTAAGTCCCGAAAACAAGGGAGAGAAGGCCGTCGGATGCAGCGATGATGGCAAACCAGACTATCGGAGCCACTACACAGCAGATAATGAGCATTGACAGGAACTTCTCAAATCTCGAGGCGGGAATGAGAATCCAGTCTGCACCGGCCTTCTTGTCGGTCAGTTTCCCATAATGCTGCACGGGGAAGAAGATCACCGTAACTGTCAGGGAAACTATATATGCAATAATCAGGGCAGCAGTGTTGATGGTACGGAATTCACCATTGAAAACAAAGCTGAGCAACTGCTGGATGACAAAGAACCACACGGGCATTGCCGCGAGAGAGACCATCAGCGTGCCGGAATCGTGAACAGCGGACACCAGATCGTAGCGGAGATACTTCCAGAACCTCTTGAAATTAAATTTATTATTCATGGTTGAAAACTCCTTTAATAAATTCCTTATTCTTATGTACGGTATTGAAAAGAGCCTCGATATTCACTTTGCTCTCCTCTCCTGTGGTATTGGGATACACCTGAATAAAACCGCCGGGAAGCTGCTCGCTATAAAGGCTGTCGGCATTCAGGGTAGTGCCATAATCGAAATACAGTTTTGAGGTAATTTCTTCCACGGAAGCATTAAGCAACACGTCACGCTTGTCGAGAATTATTATCGGGTCGATAATACTCTCAAGATCACGCACCTGATGAGTAGATATTACTATAGTAGAATCTTCGCGGGTAAAACTCATCAGAGCCTTGCGGAACTGTGCCTTGGAAGGAATGTCCAGACCGTTGGTGGGCTCATCCAGGAAAAGATACTTCACAGAACATGCAAGCGCAAAGGCTATCCAGGTCTTTTTCAACTGGCCTGCAGACATCGCATTCATCTTCTGGGCGCAGTCCATCTCGAAGATATCCATTATCTGAGAGAACTTGTCGATTGAGAACTCCGGCCAGAAAACGCCCTTCTCTTTGGCAAATGCAATCGCACTGGAATTAGGGGCCCAGACCTCATCCGGCAAGTAGAACAACTGCGATAGAAGTTCTGGATTACGCTTATACGGATCGAATCCATCCACTTCAATGCAACCGGATTGAACTTTCTTAAGCCCGCAGAGAAGAGTCAGCAGCGTGGTTTTGCCAACGCCGTTCTCCCCCAGCAGGCCATAGATTTTCCCTTCTTCAAGATTCAGGGTAATCTTCTCCAGGCACGGAACATTACCGTAACTGAAACTGATATTGTTTACCTTTAGCATAGTGTATTAGTTTAATAGTACACTGCAAAGATAGACAATATTTTTATACCTCCAAACTATTTTTGAATAATTTTTGGATAATCAGCGCGATAGCACCGTCGCCGGTCACATTACAGGCAGTTCCGAAACTGTCCATGGCAATATAAAGGGCTATCATAAGTGCCTGTTGCTC
>JAFZIX010000140.1 GCA_017554135.1 Bacteroidales bacterium
CCCGCTGAACCCGGCAGAACCTGAGGGAGCCACCCGCAAGGTTCCCTTCACCAAGGAACTCTACATCGAGCGCGCCGACTTCATGGAGGATGCTCCGAACAAGTTCTTCCGCCTCAAACCCGGCGGAGAAGTGCGCCTTAAATACACCTACATCATCAAGTGCGAAGAGGTCGTGAAGGATGCCAAAGGCAACATTATCGAGTTGAAGTGCACCTACGATCCTTCCACCCGCCCGGGCAACGGCGAATGGCGTTCCGTTAAGGGCACCATCCACTGGGTCAGCACAAAGTTCGCAAAGGAGATTACCCTGCACAACTACGACCGCCTCTTCACTCTGGCGGATATGAGCCAGGTGCCGGAAGACAAGGACTATAAGGATTTCCTGAATCCGGAGTCACTGGTAATAGCCAAGGCATATGCCGAGCCCGCCCTGCTGGAGGATGCTTCCGGCATCGCCGTGCAGTTCGAGCGTACGGGGTATTATGTGAAGGATTCCGACAGCACGCCGGAGGCGCCGGTGTTCAATAAGACGACTTCGCTGAAGGACAGTTATAAGCCGGAATAATGGCAGAACAGGGAATATCGGAGAATAGCAGAAGGATCGCAAGGAATACGGTCCTTCTGTATTTCCGGATGTTCCTTCTGATGCTGGTGGGGCTATTCACTTCGCGGGTAATCCTGCGAGTGCTGGGAGAAGGAGAACTAGGCATATACAGCGCCGTAGCAGGCGTTGTGACGATGTTCAGCATACTCACCGGCAGCATGTCTGCCGCCATCAGCCGATTCATAACCTTTGAGTTGGGCAGCAAGGAGTCCAATCTCGGAAAGGTCTTTTCAACGGCGGTATCCACGCAATTGCTTCTGGCGGCAATCGTCATTCTGCTGGCCGAGCCGGCAGGTCTCTGGTATATCTCCAACAAGATGGTGCTGCCGCCGGACAGGATATTCGCGGCCAAATGGGTTCTTCAGTTTACAATACTGAGTTTTGTCATCCAACTGATAAGCGTGCCTTACAACGCGGACATCATTGCACATGAGCGGATGGACGCCTTTGCGTGGATCAGCATATTCGAGGGGCTTGGCAAACTTGCCGTCGCCTTCGCGATTATGGTCTCCCCCATCGACCGGCTGGTTTTCTATGCAGCGATGCTGGCGCTGGTAAGTCTTCTCACGCGCTTTGCATACGGACTATTCTGCAGACGGCATTTCGAAGAAACTCACGCCGGATGGCAATTCGACAAAGGGATTTTCGGCAGAATGTTCTCTTTTGCAGGATGGAACTTCATCGGAGCAGGCTCCGGGGTGCTGCGCGATCACGGCGGCAACCTCCTGCTGAATGCATTCTTCGGGCCGGTGGCCAATGCGGCGTGGTTCCTTACCAACCAGGTGAACGGCGCAGTGCAGAAATTCGTCACGAGTTTCACCACCGCCATCAATCCCCAGATAACCAAGTCCTACGCCGCCGGCGACAGGGAGTACATGCTCCGCCTGATTTTCCGCGGCTCACGCCTTTCCATCTGGCTTCTGCTGCTGGTGGCCTATCCCGTCATCTTCAATGCAGGATTCCTGACGGACCTGTGGCTGGGCGCAGGCAAGGTGCCGGAGAACACTGTACTGTTTATACGCCTGGTACTGGTCTATCTGATGATTGAAGCCATCTCCTACACCATGGTCACCGCCATGCTCTCCACTGGCGACATCCGGGACTATCAGGTGCTTGTGGGAGGTCTGCAGCTTCTTAATCTGCCGATTGATTATATCCTGCTCAAGGCCGGAGCCCCGGCGGAAACGATTTACTACGTTGCAGCGGGTGTAGCCATCCTTTGCCTGATTGCCCGCCTATACATGCTACGGAAGATGATTGACCTGCCAGTAGGGCGTTTCCTCAAGGAAGTCCTGGCCCGCGAACTGCTTGTTGCGGGGCTTGCATTGATTGTGCCCTGGTTCATAGCATGCAAACTGCAGGCAGGATGGGGCACGCTGCTTATATCCCTGATTGCCACCGAGATATCATCATGCATACTTATTTGGTACTTTGGGTTGGACCACGACGAACGCGATATCATCACGCATAAGATACTCAGTAAATGATAAGTATCACCGACCGCCGCCAGTGCTGCGGGTGCAGCGCATGCGCCGATGCCTGTCCGCACCGGGCAATAACCATGGCGGAGGATGCGATGGGTTTTAAGTATCCATCAGTGGACGCGTCCCTATGCGTGGACTGTGGCATCTGCGAGGACGTGTGCATGTTCCACCCCCGCGAAAGCGTTCCCGAACCATCCTGCGAAGCGATACGTTTTCCTGAACTCATGGATCGCAGTCAGAGCGGAGGCCTGTCCTTCGCACTTATGCGCAAGGCCATACGAGGCGGATATGTGGTTTACGGTGCTGCGATGGATGAAGATTTCACAGTACGCCACCGCAGGGTTGAAAGTGAGGATGGTCTGGACTCCCTGCGCCTCAGCAAGTATGTCCAGAGCGATATGAACGGCATTCCGGGAAAAGTCCTGGAAGATCTCGAATCCGGCCGGAAGGTACTATTCACCGGCACTCCCTGTCAGTGTGCAGGAGTTGCGAGCCTGGCATCCCGCCACCGTAATAATCTGCTCCTGGCCGACATAATCTGCCACGGAGTACCCTCTCCGGCAGTATGGAAGAGTTTTCTGAAATACCAGGAATCCAAGGCAGGCAAGAGGCTTACCGGAGCTCTGTTCCGGGACCCTTCCCTGGGATGGCACCAGCATAAGGAAACGCTCATCTTCGGGGACGTTAAACTGGTGGACAACGAATACACCGATTTGTTTTACAGACATTTGATGCTCCGGCCATCCTGCACGGCATGTCCCTATGCATCTTTGAACCGCCCTTCAGACATCACAATGGCCGACTGCTGGGGTGTGGAACAGGCTCTTCCAGGCTTTGCGGACGATAACCTCGGCTGCTCAATGCTTATAACCCATACGGCATCCGGAAAAGAGTTCTGCCAGGAGTTCTCCGACAAGTGCCAGCGCTCGCCCATAGAACTGCCGAAGGATAAACAACCCAATTTGTTTGCACCTTCCAAGCCTCATAAGAGTGCAAAATCGTTTGAAAATGTGTATATTCGCGAAGGATATGCCGCTGCAATCCGCCGTTTTGGCAAGGATTCGTACGGCTACCGCCTGAACCAATTCATAAAGAAAGTCAAGCGACACCTATGAGAATCGGGATACTGACCTTCCATGCCGCCAAGAATTATGGCGCAGTGCTGCAGTGCAGGTGCCTGTATGAGGTACTCAAGAGCCTCGGGCACGATGTGTCGGTGATCGACTACAGGCCAGATTATCTCATTGAGCCCTACAAAATCTGGAAGAACAAGTTCCTGAAGCATCCTATGACGATGCTCAAGGTGTCTTCACGCCTTGCTGGTTCACTGCGAAGAAATGCGGCTTTCGATGAATTCGAAAAGGAATTCGACCTTGCCCAGCCGGGCACGACGGGTTTCGATGCCATATTATACGGAAGCGACCAGATTTGGAACAGCCGTATCTGCGGAGGTTTCGACCCGGTATTCTTCGCCGCCGCCCCGTATGCACAAGGCGTGCGCAACATTTCCTATGCTGCCAGCGATGGAGGCATAGAACTTAGCGAAGACGAGAAGAAACAGTTCCGCCACTACCTGCATAATTTCTACCGTATCGGTGTTAGGGAGTATCCCATGCAGGAGAGGATGGACGAGGCGGGCATTCCCGCATGCGTAAACATCGACCCTGTGCTGCTTGCCGGAAGGCCAATCGTGGACCTTCTTTGTTCCGCTCCGGCCTGTGAAAAAGGCTATATCCTCACTTACGAAGCCATAGATAATCCTGCCGTTCCCGCAACGGCACAACGCGCTGCCGCGGAAAAGGGCCTGCACGTTGTCAGCATCTCCCGCTCCCCTTATAGCGAAGGCATCAACAAATACGGCCCTAAGGAATTCGTGGCCTTGTTCCGCGATGCGGAAGAAGTAGTAACAACATCTTTCCACGGTACCGTGCTTTCGCTGCTATATCACAAGCCTTTCCGTTTCATTCCCACAAAGACTCACGCCGATGAGAGAATACTTTCCCTGCTGAATGCTCTGGGAGTTAAGGATGGGAAGACGCCGGATTGGGATGCCGTAGATCGTAAGCTGGATGCTTTGAGGGAAGAATCCGTCAATTATATAAAGGAGGCCCTTCAATGAGAATACTCTATATCTGCAACGAAGATTTTGCAATTGGCGGAGCCTCCCTTTCGCTACGGGCCATGCTCGATGCATTGAAGGGAAAGGTTGATCCAGTACTGCTCTTCAGAGAAGACGGCCCGGCACCGGAATATTTCCGCAATGCAGGCTACGAGTGCGAGATCATCCCCTTCAGGCGCGCCATCTTTCATGCGCAGGGCCTGATCCGCGTGCTGAGGTATCTGCCTCACGCCATTACTACTGCAATAATCCAGCGCCGTTGCGTAAAAGAATGCAAACAACGCTTTGCCGGCATATCCGCAGTGCATTCGAATTCCGGTTCAGTAGATATTGGCATACGCATAGCCGCCGCCCTTGGAGTGCCTCATATCTGGCATATCCGAGAGTATCTCGACCTGGGGCTTCATACCAACCCCTTCCCCAGTTGGAGGCACTGGCGTAAGGAACTCTTCGCCTCAGATGCAGTAATAGCCATTTCCCCCGGGCTCTACTCCCACCTGAAACTCGAAAAACATCCTCACGGAGTATGCCTTCCCGATGCAGTTTGCCCTGCAGCAGATGCAATTGACATTCCGGTAAAAGATAAGTTCATCGCGTTCATGGCAGGCACGATTTCGGAAATCAAGAGGCCGGACGAGGCCATCAAGATCTTCGCTGCTTCCGGAGCCAAAGGCTACGTGCTCAGATTGTTCGGAAGCATAGACCCGGAATACAAAGAAGAGTTAAAAGAACTGGCAGAAGAACTTGAAGTGGCTCCCAGAGTGAAATTCGCACCCTTTACTGAGGATGTCAAAAGCGTGCTGTCCAAGGCATCAGCAGTGCTGGTATGCACCGATTTCGAAGGAATGGGACGCGTGGGAGTGGAAGCCATGTTCTATGGTTGCCCCGTGATAGCAAGGAATTCCGGCGGTTCGGCAGACCTGTTCGCAGAAGGCCGCGGATATCTTTACACAAGTATTTTCAAAGCTGCGGAATATCTGCGCCTGGTGCTCGAAGAGTTTCCTGCGGAGATGGTTGAAAATGCCCGCAGCTATGCCATAAACACTTTTGCCACAGAAGATTACGCAAACAAGATACTTAAAGTATATACTGACTGCCACATAGATGAAAACTAAAACCATCCTCGCAGGACTGCTCGCTGCGCTCACAATGCTTTCGTGCACGTCCTCCGGAAAACCCGAATCTGTACGCACCGCGGAAGCGCTTGCGAAACGACTCATCCCCGCCCAGGCGGGAAAGATAGTCTTCCGCGAAGTGCCTGTCGACAGTTGCGAC
>JAFZIX010000141.1 GCA_017554135.1 Bacteroidales bacterium
GCAAGGACCCCTGGGGCACGGATCTGAAGGCCTTTATCGAGAAGCGGCTGGACTACCGTGCGATAGTCGCCCGCCTGTTCAAATCTCCGGAGTTCCTGAATTATTACAGGGGAGACAGGGCGTTCGTGCTCGACTTTTTCAATCTCGTCTTCGACATGCAGTGCACGCCGACGGAAAGCAGCCTGATGGACGTTTTTACTGCGGACGAGAAATATGCCCTCTGGGAGATTGACAACTACATCTACTGGGTTGCGAATGCACCGGGTTCATCCCTGCGGGATCTGCCATCCTTGTTCCATATCATAGATGATGCGGATAGTGCCCTGGCCGCTGGAAAACCGGCAGTGCGCCTGCGCTTCGGCCACGACACCGTCCTGCTCTTCTTGATTTCCGCATTCGGGGCGGATGGCTTCGACATTGTGCCGGACAGCGCCGATGGCATCTCCTCCACATGGTACAACTTCCGTTCGCCTATGGCCGCCACAATGTACCTGCTTTTCTGCAAGAACCGTAGCGGTGACGTGATATTCAAACTTGTGATTAACGGTGACGAGGCCACCCTCCCCCTCGAGCCCGTCAGCGGCCCCTGGTACAAGTGGGATGATATGAAAACATTATTATTAAATAAATATTTATGAAACAGATTTATTCTTCACCCTCGGTCGTGCTTATTGAGTGTATGCCCGAGTGTATGCAAGGTTATTCCGGTGTCAAGAACATGCAGGATTCTTCGGTCTTCAGTGAGGACCTGGATGATGATCTTATCGTTTAAAAGTGAATGCTATGAAAAAGACAAACATTATTATCATTGCTGCAGCAGCCGCTCTGGCTTTTTCTTGTACTAGTGTAATTGAACGGCAGGATCTTGAACCACAAGCAGGGGAACGCGTGACCATCCGCGTCTTCACGACCGAGGTCATAGACACCAAGGTCAGCCTCACCGAATCCGGCGACAAAAAAGCCATGAACCTGGCCTGGGAAAACACTGACAAACTATCCATCAACGGAAATGAATTCAGTGTAACCAATATAATCTCCGCCCACGAGGCGGAATTTGATGGCGCGGCACCCGCAGAAAGCCCTTATACTATCATTTACCCCGGTAAATATGCTACGGCCGAGGCATTCAATGCCCGCAGTTATGCCGCACAGGCTCAAACCGGAAATTCCTCCACCGCTCATCTGGAATACAACGCGATGCTCTCCGGTGTCACGGCTTATGCTGAGCCTAAGTTCGACGCTGCCTGGGCCGCGGCAAATGGCGGAACCATGGTGCAGAACGGTGCCATACAATTGCGACTCCAACTCCCGGATGGCGTGGCCACTGCCACTTCCGTATCGCTCGTTGCATCCAGGGCCGTATTCCCCACCACCAATGCCGGTGGAGATCTGGCCAAGACGCAGACACTGTCTCTGAGTAGTGTCACGCTCCCTTCCAATCACATTCTGGAAGCCTATATGATGTTCTCTGCCGCCGGAGTTACCTGGCAGGCCGGTGACAAACTTACCGTCGCTGTAGAAACACCCGACGGCGTGTTCTTCCGGGCACTGCCGGATATGACAGCCCAGACCTGGACCGGCGGCAGTCAGTATACCATCCAGTGTAAGGTGAACACGACAAACAACTTCGTTATCAACAATGCCGACGATCTTGAAGAATTCCGTGATGGTGTGAACAGCGGGAACTTCCTGTGGCAGACCTGCAGTGTGAGCCTTGGGGCCGACATCGACTGCTCCGGCATAGCCTCCTGGACTCCTATCGGGAACGGAACTTTTGAACCAGTCGAGAGCGGAGCTGTTTCAGCAACATGGACGGAGCCTGCTTTCAAGGGCACTTTTGATGGAAACAATCATGCCATAAAGAATCTGGTCATGACAGCATCTCCGGCCACTTACACTCCCTACGGCCTGTTCGGTATCCTTTACAAGGCAACCGTCAAGAACTTGACGCTTGGGGCTGTGAGCGCTGATACCGGTGCCTTGAATGCCACCCCCGTCGAAAGGATGGATGCCGGTGCCCTGGCAGGCGTTGCCTATGGATCCACTATCCAGAACGTGACCAACTATTTCCCCATGACAATCCCCGGCAACTCTTCTCCCAACAGGGTAGCCATGGGTATGGTTGGCTATGTTTATGGCGATGCCACCTCCGGCCTTTCCACCCTTTCCGGGCTGAACAACTACGGCGCGGTCAATGCTACCCAGGCTGATGCCAATACGGGTAACGGTGCTACCGGTGTCCAGGTAGCCGGCATCGCAGGGTTCAGCAACACTGGCGCCGCCGATGTAATCAACTTGATTACCGGCTGCACCAACTACGCCCTCATTGAATCCTCTACAGGCCGTAGTGCCGGTATCCTGGGCACAGCGAACTCCCGCACTACCATAGAAAACTGCAACAACCGGGGCAATATTAGAAATACTTATACCAAAGGTAGAGTTGGTGGCATCACTGCCATTCTGGCAGGAACCTGCACGATGTCCCAATGCCACAACTACAATAAGGTTGAAGCAACCGGGTCCTCTTCCAACGTGGGTGGCCTTGTATGCCTTCTCAATTCTGATACAGCCAGTGTCAGTGAAAGTGAGAATGAAGGTTCTGTCGAAGGAGCTTACCAAATGGTCGGTGGAATCGCCGGCTATATCAGTGCCGGGACCATCACCCAATGCGTCAATACCGGTAATGTTACCGGCGCCACCTATGTGGGCGGTATTGTCGGTCGCCAGGGGAATAATAGCGGATGGGCCTATGTCAACAAATGCCGCTCTGATGCCGTCATTACTGCCACAAGTTCTTCCGCATCCTGTGCAGGCGGAATCGCCGGTCAAATGTATGGCGGCGGTGTGTTGAATACCTGCTCTGCCAAGGGCGCCGTTGTGGCTGCCGGTTATGATGCTGGAGGTATAGTGGGCCAGATGTATAGCAATCATGCAACATACGGACGCCTGTATGTCTATGACTGCCTGGCAGCTGCAGACGTGACATGTTCCAGGGCAAGTGGCAATGCCAATGTGGGTGGAGTAGCTGGACGACTCACCAGAAATGCAAGTTATACTGGTCAGTATATGGCTCTTGAAAACTGCATCGGTTTAAACAAGAAGATTACATCAAATCTTAAGGTTACCGGTGCCCTTGTTGGACAAGTAGCCGCCGGCTCAACAACTAATGCCGGGTACGTTCGTGTACGTAACTGTATCTCTTTGGTGGAGAATTCCAATTATAATGTAAATACCAGTGCCGATAATACCGGAGGCTTTACAGGCTCTTACCTGGGACAACTTACACATTGCTACTATCTGGTTGACAACAACAATCAAACCGCTGTTTCCGGCACGCCTGGTGCAAGTAATTTGACCAAGTCAGATCTGGCAACGCTAACCGGCTCCGATTTCTGCACTGCCCACTCTTCCAGGGCAGGTAATTATAGTCTTACTGTTAACAGTGTCTCGTATAAGTCCACCGGCTGGGAAATCCCTGCAGGCTGCTCTTATCCTGTTCCTAAGACACTCGCTGCGCTGGGAGAAGATTACTACAAGTAGTCGTCAGTAGTGAATCTCGCTATAGAAAAAAGCGCCACGTCGTTCTTTCGTGGCGCTTTTTTACTTTTTATAATAATAAGTTTCTTCCGGTGTAGAAGGGGCACACAAGCCGGAATCGATAAACATGCCGGTAAAACTAAGATCCTCATCAAGTTGAGGCCAATGTATTCCGCTGTAAGAAAGAGAAAAGGCGTCACGTTGTTCTTTTGTGGCATTTTTCAGTCTGGCCCACTGGCTGAAAGCGTAACTTGCAACAGAACCATCTTCTGCACGGGCATATACCCGCGCATCGTCTGTCCATACTTCGATAATCTTATATCGCCTTGTGCTCATTTCTTAAAAAACTCGTGCCATCTATCTATGATGACAGTAACATTCTCTTCTATTATTCCTTCAATGATCGACAATTCATGTTTTTTGAAACCATGGTTAAACACTTGAGACACAACCGGATCCACGTTGTATTTAGCCTCATGGTCATCTTTAATCACATGGACATGAATTGGCTCGTGATCATCTGAAAAGAACTTGAATACAAATCCAAAAATAATAAAAATCGTTGGCATACAAATGTACATTAAATAATTAAACATTCAAACAGAGCGTTATACTCTGGTCATGCAAACGAACTATTAATCGAAGAACAATCCAAAGATTTGCGGCAAACTTAAACGTTAATATAAGTTTCTGCTGACGATTGTTTGTTTTAAAGGGGCCATAAGAAAAAACTTATGGTTTGCCTAAACTTAAACTTTATATGTTCGACGATGTGTAACTTATTCAGTTACAGTGATTGAGAGCATATTAAGCACCATCTGCGCTGCGGCTTCATCGTAGCGTATGCCGTAGCCTTCGACTGAGCGATCGTCACCGGATGGCACCAGCCTGCCGGCGGTAATAAGTTGGGAGATGACAGCCGTTCCTTTCCCTTCCCCGAAGCCGATACGCACCACCGGGAAGCGTGTCAGGTTCTTTCCTGCGCAGGCCAGGGGCGTGAATGATTTCGCTTTCCCGGCCAGGGATGCCTTGTAGCCGTTGCCAAGATCCGTTATCCGTACTGGAGCCTTTGCATTGAGGGACATTGCCAGAGCCGGCGCATCCTCTATCAGGAATGCGACCTTCTGTCGCAGTGAATTGATCAGGGCCTTGTTGTCCGGCACCGAGTCGAAAGCGTAGATCCCGCAAAGGTTGTAGGCGAAATACGGTCCGGTCTTGATCTTCTCGACATCCGCACCGCGGCTGGTCCATTGGGCGAGGAAGGCATCCTCGCTCAAGCCTTCCAGTTCCATGTCCGCCGCAGGCACGAGCAATCCGCCGCGAAGGCCGTTCCAGAGGGATGTCGCTTCCCGCGGCAGCCCTTCCCAGAGCATCATATTGCCTTCGAGGGGATGAATATGACTTTCCGGCTCCGCCATCTCGCTGCAGGTCATGCTCAACCCGGAGAAGAGTTCATAGTGGGTGATGATGGGATCCTTAACTTTTTTCACTCCCTGCAGAGGGCCGAGGTCGCCTGCTTCGGTGGGATATCCCTGCCCCAGATACTTTTCGCCGGCATCAAGCATGACTACGCTCTTCCCCTTATCGATAAGGCATTCAAGACGCGCTGCCAACTTGCTGTCCAGAGGCCAGTTATGCTGCCCCACCAGCACCACATCGGCCTTTTCCGGCCTGGGAACAAGCTTCAATCCAAACCTCTTTGCAAAGGCGGTCAATTCCTCCTCATTGGCGGGGATATACAGTTGTTTTCCCTTAAGCGATTCGGGCACGGAAGCCTCCAGAACCCGTATCTTCCAATCCGAACGGACCGGACTCACAACCTGTTCCGGGCGGTTGGTTAGTTCCGCCCGCAGTTTGTATTCACCGGCTTCAGCCGGGAGTGCCAGGTCAAAATGCCTGATAACGTGCCCGTATGCTTCCACCTCGCACTCGACCATCTTTCCGAACACTGCATTGCCCTTGTTGTCAAGGATGCTGATCCAGGCCTTGAGCGGTGCGGCCGTTCCAGTATCATTAAAGTAATGCAGGGGGATGCTTATGGTCTGGCCCGGAGTGAAATTGCAGTCCCAGATATCCATCGAAACGGCCCTGGGCGACCATAGCACTGTCAGCGCTTCCCAGACGGTCTTTGGCTTGCCGTTGCGGAGCGGCCCCATGAACCAGTTGCAACCGTCTTCCTGGCTGCTTGCGATCACGAACGGCGCCACCCCGGCCGCACCTATGCGCCGCCAGTATTCAGCCACTTTGGCACAGGACCGGTCCAGATGCTCCAGCCGCATTTCGGCGGTGTGCTCCGGCCCCAGGAAGCGCATAAAACTCTCGCGTATAGAGGGATATAATCCCATATTTCCCTGGCCGTCCAGATAATTCCCTCCGAACTCATCCACCATTATGGCCTTGTCGAACTGGTCTGCCGAATCGTAATAGAGGCCCAGATTCTCGAAGAGGCTCCACCAGTATTTATGCACGTGGATTACATCCCTCTCCTCCATCACCAGCGGGGGATAGTGGGAAACCACCTCGTCCAGGGCCCTCCAGACTGTCTTCAGTTGATCCCCTTCCGTTTCGTTGTAGGGATGGATCAGCGTCACGCTGGGATGCCTGGAAGCCATATCCAGCCATGCCGAATACTGCTCGATAAGGCTTTCGTAGGATGCCGGCATGCCGTGGAAGAAGTTCCACTCATACTGCACCGCCAGCCCTTCCCGGTCGCACAGGTCAAGGAGCCTTTCCGGAGGCACTCCAAGATGGAAGCGAAGAAGGTTCGCCCCATGGGCCTTCAGCCGGCGGACTATGTTCTTGTTGAACCACTCGGCATTCCAGCCGACTTCCCGGCCTTCCGGATCCCTCATCCAGCGGTGCCAGACTACTGTGCCTCCGCGGATCTTGAGGGGCTTTCCGTTCAGTTCGAACTGCTTGCCGGCAAGCCTGAAATCCTTCAATGCGAAGTTCTGGGTATAGGTGGACATGGTGCGTCCGGCATTGTCTTTCAGGGTGGCTTCCAGCAGATAGCATTCGGGCAGATCCGGGGTCCACTCCTCCAGAACGTCTCGCGAAAAACCGATGGCATTCTCCCCCTCTGCTGCAGGGCCACAAAGGGTCATTACGGCCTTCCCGTGTCGGCAGATTCTAATCTCGGCCTTATCGGCGCCATCTCCCCGCACCCGATACTTCATCGTTGCCTTGCCGGTGCCGCTATCGTACCAGGTGAGCACCCGGTCTATCCTGCCACCCCTGTATGTATGGAGGATGACATCGTCCCAGAGGCAAGAGCCGCAGTTGCTGCGCCACTGGTCTACCGTTGGAATCCAGGATGCATCCTCCCGGGGCACGTCCTTGAGGGATTGTAGTTCCACCTCCAGCACTATCTCCGCGCCCGGCCGCACCGCTGCGCAGTCGATCTTGTGCACGGTAGGGGCCATTCCGCCCTCGCTACGGCTCATCAGGGCGCCGTTCACATATACGGCCGGGCGGAATCTGGCGCCTTTCAACTCTATGCAGGCATCGGTCCAGTCGCCATCGGGCAGTCGGACGCTGCGCCGGTACCACAATGGCCCTGGCCCGGCTTCGGATGCGCTGACATGCAGCCCGGGAACCTCTCCAAAGCCTGAATACTCCCTGTTGAAACCATATTCCCAGACTCCGTTCAGGGAGATGTCGTCCGCTCTTGAAGGCAGTGCCATGGCAGCAGCGGTGATAAACGCCGCAAGAAGAACCGATACTTTATGCATACTTTGTAAAAGTAACCAAAAATAACTACATTTACAAGTGATGAAAAGGACATGGAAATTCTTATTTGCCGCTATCTGCCTGTGCTTTGCCGCATTGGCAGCCGGGGCTTTTCCAGCCCATTTCACCAAGCTGCCGCCGAACAGTCTCAGCAACTCCATAAACGCTCTCGCCCAGGACGATGAAGGTTTCATCTGGATAGGTACTTCCGCCGGCCTGCTGCAATACGACGGATATTCCTACCGGGATTTCAGGGAGTTTGATGATCTCCCGGTTTCGAACGGTCGCATCCGCTGCATAGTGCCGGATCCGGACGGCAGGATATGGATAGGCACTGATGCCGGGGCATTCATATACAATCCCCGGGACGGCAAGTTTACCGGTATCGCCGGCCCGACCTCCGGAAATCCCATCAAAGCCATCGCCAGGACAGGTCACGGAGACTATCTGCTCTGTGCCGTGGAAGGGATAGATATTATTGATTACAAGACTCTTGAATCCCATTTCCATCCGGCCGACGGCGACCATCCTTTTTTCCACAACTGCAGGAGGATAGCGACCGATGCTTCCGGCAATGTGTGGACGGGATATGCTAACACTCTGGTGAAGTTCGACTTCTCCTCCTCCCGCTTCGATCCCGAACCGAAGTTCTGGGAAGCAAAGGAGAAGATCCGGGTTTTCTCCATAAATGACGAGAATGTTCTTTTCTTCCTCGCTGCGGGGGATGACCTTTTCTGCTGCGCCCTGCCGGATGATGACGGCGAGCCGCTTGACGCCTCCCCCAGGATGTTGCTGAACGATGTCGATGTGCGCGATGTCATTCCAGCGCCGGATGGAACTGTGACGGTTGTTACATCCTACGACGGGATTCTCCGGCTCCCTCCGGTGCGGGAATTCTGGCTGGACAATACCGACCATACAGGCATCGCCAATGCCGTTCTCTGCGCTCTGAGGGAAAAGGGCGGAAGCCTGTTCTACGGCACCGCAGACGGCTTGTTCGCGGAGTGGGCATCTTCCAACCGTAACTTCCGTTCGATTCCCGGAGGCGGCCTCGGCAATTTGCTTCACAACGTGGTGTCGGATGTCCATTCGGAGGATGGCAGGACTATCTGGGTTGCATCTAACAAGGGGATAGATGAATTGACGTACGATGGCAGTGCCTGTTCGATAGAGCATCACGTAATGCCTTCATCCCTCTTTCCTAAGGTTTCCGATATGCGCCTTCAGTGCATCCAGCCAGATGGAAAAGGTAATATATGGGTAGGTACGAAGGGAGGCGTCCTGGCCTATGACATCCGGTCCGGCCGGTTCCGGGATGTACCTGCCCTCTCGTCCTGTCTTGCATCCTCCGGGGCCTCCTTCTGCAAGAGCATCGCTATGGATGCCTCCGGCAATATCTGGCTGGGATTCATTTATGGAGGGCTGTTCAAATACGATCCCGGCCGCAATCAGTGCACGAAAATAAAACTGCAGGACCAGGATATGAGCAGCGCCAATGTCTACAATGTGATGTGCGACATGGATGGCTGCATTTGGGTGGCTACGAACGGCAGGGGCCTCTATTCTTTCGACAAGTCGGACTGTTCTCCGGACGGGGAGGTTTTCCGCTATAAAAGCTGGTTCCTGAATTCAGGAGTGATAATCTATGATGTGATGCAGACGTCGAAGGGGGGAATCATTGCGTGCACTTCCCAGGGCGTTTACCGTATTCCCGCCGGAATAGGAGAGGCCCCCGAACATATCCTGGATATGAAGGTTCCGTTCAACAAAGCAGTTGAAGACAAAGACGGAAACCTTTGGATATCATCCTCTTCAGGTTTGCTCTATGTTGACTCATCCTTATCTGAGAGTCTATTCTTCGAACTGAACGAGTCTTCGTTCTCCAGACCGGATTACAATAACGGTGCTTGCCTGGCTTTCGATGGAACGTTATTCTATGGGGGCATCAACGGCGTCACATATTTCAAACCTCGTGAAGTGGTGTCGGTGGCGGAGCATATTCGCCCGCATATTTCCGGGGCCCTCGTGATGGGGAAGCCCGTTCCTGTGCCGGAAGATGGTCATTTTGATTTGCGGCACAACGACTATCATTTTTCGCTCACCCTGTCCACCCTTTCTTTCCCTGTGGATATCTCCCAGAAATACTATTACAGGGTGAAGGAGCATGGGGAAAACTGGATTCCGATGGAAAGCAACGTGCTTTCTTTTGCCAACCTGACCCCCGGGCAGTATCACATCAGTTTTACCTGCGATCCGGGAGATGTTTCCGGGGCGGATGAACTGCAGAGCGTTGTGGTGGACGTGGCATACCCGTTCTGGCGGAAATGGTGGGCCTATTGCATCTATGCCATTGTCTTCGCCCTGATAGCATTCAGCATTATCTCCATCCTGCTTTCGCGCTACCGTTCGGAATACCAGATGCGCACGTTCCTGAACGTGACGCACGGTCTCAAGACTCCGTTGAGCCTGATGAAAGTGCCTGTGAAGATGCTCAAGAGCGGCTCGAAGGACGCGGCGCTTCTGGATATGATAGACCGCAATGCAGACAAATTGTCCAACACGGTGAACCAGTTGTTGGAGTTGCGCAAGATAGACAGGAAACGCCCCTTCATGCATCTGTGCAGCATCGACCTCAAAGACTTCACAGAAAAGATAGTCGCCCTTTTTTCTCCGCTGTTTGCCTCGAAGGGGATAAAACTGAGCGGGCGGTACCCTGATGGCACCTGTCCGTTTGTCTGCGATCCGGACAAAATAGAACTCATTCTCTTCAACCTCCTGCAGAATGCATATCGTTTCACCAACCCCGGGGGAGAAGTGAGCGTGGTCCTGTCCTCCACCAACAGGGATGTGGTGCTTTCGGTGAGCGATACCGGAGTGGGTATCGACAAAAAATACCATTCCAAAATGTTCGAGCGCTTCTGGCAGTATCGGGAAAACGGCGCACTTCCTTCCAGCGGTTCCGGAATCGGACTGTCCATAGTGAAGGAGTTTGTGGGCCTGCATGGCGGAAAAGTGTCTGTGGAAAGCGCCGTCGGCATGGGGGCGACCTTCAATATCACTCTTCCCCGGAAGAAATACCGTCTTGCACAGGGAACTGCAATACAGCAGGTGGAGCCGGATTACACCAGGCGTTATGCGGGGAGTGTGCAGGCCGCTGAACCTGAAGTCGCCGAAGCAGGATCCGGGCATTCTGCGGTAGTGGTCTCCGGAGAACCGGATATGGTAGACCTGTTGAAGACTGTTTTACGCGGATTCAAACTGGACTCCACCGACAATCTGGAAGATGCTTTCAAGACGGTCTGCTCTTCCCAC